>CAUPYN010000105.1:0-6919 GCA_963515575.1 uncultured Campylobacter sp. | reverse complement strand
GCTCTACTTCACTACGCTCGTAGCCTTTCAGGAGGTAGTAACAAAGCAAGTCGCAGCTAAAAGTTTTCTATGCCATTTATATGGTTTTTACCATTAGCGCCTTATAGAGTAGCAAGCGCAGCGTAGCTAAAATTCATTTTTAGAGTGTTTTACCCTGTAGTGCTCTTTGGCTCTGTCTGAAATCTACTAATCCGCCATAAGCCTTCCAGCAATCAGAATAAATCACACTCTCATCTAATTCGCTCTTGTGCTTAGCTGCACTTTGTTTGCTACTAATAAGACGCACTCTCTTTTAGAAATTCTGATAGTATGAGTATTAGCTCATTAGCAGAACAGTTTTTAACTATCTGGGTATAGACCTTACCGTCACGCTTTAGCATTCCGTTCTACTTGCAGTAACGAGCGTAGCGAAATAGAAATACGGGTGTTTTATTTGCTTGCACCTCTACCTCTTTTACCTCTTTAGCCTTTCAAGACGCAGTTATAAGCGAAGCGAAGTAAAAGTAGCTTTCATCAATCTTAAAGCGAAGCTTCTAGGCGAGCTTGCGAGCTGGGAATCTCACCGCTAAATTTACTTATTTTTTCACACTCTTTAGACATAAGAATTCTTGTTTCTCTAAAGATTTTACATAGGGTTGCTTCTGAAATTTTAGTTAAATTTGATATCTTTGATGCTTCTATGTCTTCTGCAAAGTACTTGAGAATTTCTCTAAATTTCTTCTGCGAAATTTGGGAATGAATTGTATACTTATTTTTTAACTTCGTTACACTTGTTACTTACAAGAGCATCAATAAAATCATAGTTTTTACACTTGCACTTTTTTAGGAAAAACTTCTTTGAAGTTTTTGGGCCAAAATTTCAAGAAAAAGTATTTGTATCAAAACTGGGTCTTAAAAAGTGAAGAGGTATAAAGTTTAAAAATTTGAATATAATAAAAAGATAAGCCCTAAAAAGGGCTTAAAAATTATAGTCCCTCAAAAGGGTTGGTTACTACGTTATCGCGATCGACTACGTAAGGTATCAGTGCTGCTTGGCGAGCGCGCTTGATAGCCTTCTCTACCATCTCTTGATATTTTTTAGACGTTCCGGTTAGACGTCTTGGCATGATTTTAAATCTCTCTGATAAGCAGTACTTTAAAAGTGAAGTATCTTTATAGTCGATAAATTCTATCTTTGCTTCCGTAAATTTGCAGTATTTGCGTGAATATTTTCTTTTTTCAGCCATTGTTTTTTCCTTAATTAAAATGGTATCGTTTCATCGCCGTCATCGTATTTGTCGGCATCTATATCTATTTCTCGGACGTTATCGCCATAGTATTCTTCTTTTGGCTGTTGCTTTTGTTGTTGCGGTTTATTAAAATTTTGCCTTTGCATACCGCTTTGAGCGTAGCTATTTTGCTGATTCTGTCCGCCTTGATAGCCGCCGTAGCCGTTATTTTGGTAACCGCCTTGCTGATAGCCTTGATTACTATTTTGATTATATCCGCCTTGTTGCTGTCCGCCTAGCATCTCCATATTTTCTACACTGATTGTGTGCTTGCTTCTATTTTGTCCGTTGTTGTCCGTCCACTGGTCGAATTTTAGGCGACCCTCGACTAGAAGCTTTGAACCTTTGGAAAGATATTGGTTTGCTATCTCCGCTTGTTTTCCGAAAAATGTAATATCAATAAAGCACGTTTCTTCGCGTTTTTCGCCGTTTACGTTAAATTTTCTAGTTACGGCGATAGCGCTGTTGCCTATGGCTGCGCCCGCAGTCGTATATCTAATCTCGATATCTCGTGTCAAATTTCCTATCAAAACGACTCTATTAAACATTTTTCGTCCTTATTCTTGCGTTGCTGGAGCTTCTTCTGCTTTGACTTTCGGTTCTTTTTTATTTAGTTTGATGCCCTTGCTCATCTTTTCCCAAGCGGCAATCTCTTTTTTGTTTTCAAATTTGACCGTTAAGAATTTGATGATATCTTCGGTGATTCTGATGATACGCTCAACCTCGGCAATAGCTTGGGTTGGAGCTTCGAAATACACGACGAAATAAGTTCCGCGCTCATATTTTTTCACGGTATAGGCTAGTTTTCTAGTGCCCATAGACTGCACGGATGCGATATTTGCGCCGTTTTTGGTTAGGATTTCTTTAACGAAATCAACTTTTGCGCTTACTTCTTCTTCCGTCAAAGTAGGCTTTAAAATGAATAAAAGCTCATAGTGCTTCATTGATTCTCCTTGTGGGTATTAAGCTCGCTTGCGGAGTTGCAAACGGGCAAGGAAGTCTTTCGACAAGAGCTGATTTTATCTTTTTTTTACTTAATATTTGCTGTTTTTGCCGATAAGATTTTGTAGGCCCAGCACGCAGGAGAGCAGAAAAGTTTTTTTATCGAGAGTGGAGTTTGTCTTTAGCTCAAATTCTGCCAAATTTAGTGCAGTAAAAATTTCCCTATACGCTTTTAAATTTACAGCTAGGCACTGCCTTTTTAGTTCGTTTGCGACGTTTGGCGGCGGCGCATAGCCTAGCGTCTCTTTGATGTCAAATTGTCCCGTTATTTTGATGCCGGCATGCAGTTTAAAAAGTCTAAAAAAAGCGCGGTAAAGCGAGTTTATAAACAAAATTTCATTAAAATTTCCATCATCCGCGCAGGAGAAAAAATCCGCTATAATATCTTTTAGCGATAAAAAATTGTCAAAAAAATCGTCAAAACTAACGATTCAGAGCGAATAAACCTAGATTATCACGATATTTTCGTTGATTGGCTCGTTTAGAGAAGCTAGTTTATTTAGCTCGCTAGCGGCTAGATATAAATTTTCGTTGTGTATGCGGTAGAGTTCAAAAAGCGCGTTTTTTGTAATATTTAAGTTCATTTTTGCAGCTTGTCTGCTGAGTAAATTTACGGCTTCTTCGGGCGAACCGGGTTTAAAAAATCTCGCAAAATTTACCCCGAAAGCCTTTTGTGTATCAAAAACGGCTTTGGCGTCTGGCTCAAAAAGTTCGAAAATAAATGCGCCGCCGTTTTTGCAACCGTCTATCAGGATTTTTAGCTCTTTTGCAGGGATTTTTTTGTCGCTTTTTACGTGCAAAAGCGGACTGTCGCCAAAGAGCGAAGGCTCGCAAAGATGCGCTCGCGCAGCGTCGAAATCGTACTCATCGTAGTAAAGGCTCAAAATTTCAAAATCTTTAAATTTGGCTAAAATTTCCTTTGCGAAAAGCTCGATTTGGTATTCGTCTGCGCCGTAAAGCAGGAAATAATTTGGAAATTTGGCCGAATTTAGCGCGGCTTCAAGCTCTTTTCTATACATCGATTTTCTTTACGACCTTGCCGAAAATCTCGGCTGTTGCGATATTTGCGTCCGTGATTTCGACGATGACTTTTTGCAGTAAATTTGCGCAGTACGCGCTCAAAAAAATCCTGGCGCCTTTTATCTCGTCGTCAAGCCTAGCGACCGCAACGTTTTGATTTTCGCTGATATAGGCGCTAAATCGCTGTCCGATGCGCTCTTTTGCCCAGCGCGCAAATTTCCTATCCATAAAGTCAAACGCGACTCTGTCGGCCTCGCGCTCGAGTTCGCTCAAATTTGAGCAAGTCGCTTCGATATTTAAAAGCAAGTAGTTAAAAAATTTCTCGTCGTTGCGCAGTTTGGCTTTTAAAAGGCGGTGCAATGTAAGGTCGGAGTAGCGGCGGATCGGGCTCGTAAAATGCGTATAGCGCTCAAATCCCAGTCCGAAGTGGCCTAAATTTTGCGCGCCGTATTCGGCCTTTTTTTGCGATTTTATGATGAGTTTGTCGATCTCCTCGCGGTTGCCTACGGCGTCGGCCTGCGCTTGAATTTTGCGAACCAAATTTGCGATGTCGCTTTCGTAAACGAAGTCAAAGCCCAGAGTGCCGAGGTCTTCGAGTAAAATTTGTATTTTTCGCAGATCCGGCGAGCCGTGATTTCTAAAAACGCCTTTGCCGATGCGTTTTGCCGCCGCGACGTTGGCTAGCAGCATGCAGTCCTCGACGAGCCTGTGCGAGTCGGTATCGGTCTCAAATCTTGTAGAGGCGAGCCCGCCGTCTGCATCAAGACTCATGCGAAGCTCCTGCGTTCTAAAGTCAAACGCGTTTTTTAGGCGTTTTTTGCGTAGGCGCGATGTGAGCGCGAAAAGAGGCTTGATCCAGCCGATCTCGCCCTCGCGTTCGCCGCGTAAAATTTGATCGACTTCGTCGTAGTTAAAGCGTCTTTTTGAGGCGATTATAGCTTCTAGTAGCTCTTCTTTTACGACTTCGCAGTTTTCGTCTAGCGTGATTTTGAAACAAAACGCAAGGCGCGCGACGTTTGGCTTTAAAGAGCAGATGTTTTCGCTCAAATTTCGCGGCAGCATCGGTACGGCTTTGTGCGGAAAATATATCGAAAATCCGCGCATTTTGGCCTCGGCGTCTATCGGAGAGTAGGGAGTGACGTATTCGCTGACGTCTGCGATCGCGACGTAAATTTCGCGCTTTTTCTCGTCAAAATATATCGCGTCATCAAAGTCTTTGGCGTCGACGGGATCGATCGTGCAAAAAGGTAGTTCTCTTAAATCTACCCTTTGCGAATACATCGAGGCATCGACCTCGTCGCCCCACGCTAGAGCTTCAGCTTCGCACTCCTCGTTAAATTCGTCGTTTTTGTTAAATACGGCGAGCGAGATTTTTTCGTCGCTAAGCGGGTCGTTGATATTGCCGATAACCTCTACTATTTCGTTATTTAAATTGCCGATTTTTAGTAGCGTACCAGGCGGTAGCATTTTTAGGGATTTTTGCGACGCTTTTAGAACCGAGCTAAGTCCGGTTTTTACGTTTACGCCAAGGATTGCCGAGCCTATTTGCTTGGTATAAACCACGCTTGTTTCGTTGGCGAGTTTTAGCGTCATCACGACTTTGGCGCTTTGACGTTTTTTCTTTAGCGGCAAAAGCTTTGCCAGCACGATGTCGCCGTAGTGCGAAGCGTTTAAATTTTTATTTTCTATTATTATATCTTGCTTGAAGCGTTTGTCGTAAGGCGTCAAAAAGCCCGTGCCGTTTGCGCTTATATCTAGTTTTCCGCAGACAAAGCCGTTGTTTAGATAGTAGCGATCTTTGTGGCGGCTTGCGGCGTTTAAATTTAGTAAATTTCGTAGGATTTCTTTATCGGCGGAGGCGACTTCCTTTTCGTTCACTCCGTCAAGTAGTTTGGTTAAAAATTCTTTCACAAATTCGCTTTGACTTTTGCGACGGCTTCTAAAAATTTATCTTGCGCAAAGCCGTATTCGTCGAGGCACATTAGCGTATTTTGTAGTCCGTCGTCGCTAAGTTGGCTAAAGATATTTACGGCGTTTTTGACGACTCTGAGCGCTTTTGAGTAGTCTTTGATATGCTCGGGCGCATCGTCCGGATCGTTTGAATAATATATCGCCTCTATCAGCTCGGTTTCTAAGTTCCATTGCTCAAAAATTTTAGCCGTTACCGTTTCGTTTGAGATGCCTACGATCTCGGTTTCTAGATCGGATAGATCAAATGGATTTGAAATTTCTTTTAATCTTTTTCTAAATTCGTTTGCCTTACCTTTTTCGTTTAATTCATGAGAAATCACGATTTTGCCGACTTCTAACATAAACGAAGCGGGGCTTAATACGGCGAGTTCTTTCGCGTCGATCTTAGAGTACCAATTGTACGTGAGCGCATTTTGCATTATGGAAATATTTAAAAAGTCGTGGCTAGTAATGCCGTAAGGGTCTAAATTTATCTTAAAGTTCTTTTTGACGGCGCTTGAGAGTGCGAAACCTCGTACGGTTGCCATGCCAAAAAGCGATACGGCCTTTTCGATTGTTGTTATTTCACGACTAAATCCGTAAAGCGGAGAATTTGCCGAGCGTAAAATATTCGCCGTTAGCATCGGGTCTTTGGCGATTATCTGGGCTAGGTCGCCTAGCGAACTATTTTCGTTTGAACAGACGGCTTGGACTTTTACTACCGTATCGTCTAGCGGAGGGAGCGCCTTTATATGCTTATAAATTGAATCATTCATAATCTTTACACTCTGTATCTATAAATTTTTATAATCGGCAATTTTACACTAAAAGGCTTTTTAATAAACTTAAATCGAGTCTAAGTCAAGTTTATTTCAGCGCGCAAATAGTATAATCACGCAAATTTATCTTAAAATAAAGGAATGCAAAATGGCTGTAAATATTTATTACGACAAAGATTGCGATTTGAGCTTGATTAGAAGCAAAACTGTCGCTATGATAGGTTTTGGTTCGCAAGGACACGCGCACGCCGAAAATTTGTGCGACAGCGGCGTAAAGGTGATCGTTGGCTTGTCAAAAGGCGGCAGAAGCTGGGCGAAGGCCGAAGCAAAGGGCTTTGAGGTAAAAACGGTAGCAGAAGCCGCAAAGGCCGCCGACGTCGTTATGATTTTAACTCCTGACGAGCTTCAGGCCGAAATTTTCGAGCGAGAGATTAAACCTAACCTTAAAAGCGGCGCGGCGATAGCCTTTGGACACGGCTTTAACGTGCATTTCGGACAGATCAAAGCTCCCGAGGACATTGACGTCATTATGATCGCCCCAAAAGCGCCCGGCCATACGGTAAGAAGCGAATTTGTCCGAGGCGGCGGCATCCCTGATCTAATCGCCGTAGAGCAAAACGCAAGCGGAAAGGCCAAAGAGCTAGCTCTAAGCTACGCTAGCGCGATTGGCGGCGGCAGAACGGGCATTATAGAGACAACCTTTAAAGACGAGACCGAGACCGATCTTTTCGGCGAGCAGGCGGTGCTTTGCGGCGGACTTTGCGCGCTAGTAAACGCGGGATTCGAGACTTTGGTATATGCCGGATACGAGCCTGAGATGGCGTATTTCGAGTGTCTTCACGAGCTAAAATTAATCGTAGATCTAATGTATCAAGGCGGCATGGCCGATATGCGCTACTC
>CAUPYN010000104.1:0-6926 GCA_963515575.1 uncultured Campylobacter sp. | reverse complement strand
ATAAAAATGAAAAACAACCGCATATTTTTCGGGCTTTTGATGCTGTGCGCGCTAGGACTGGTGGGCTATCTTTTTAAGCCGTTTTTGCTAAATATCTTTATCGCAGCCTTGCTAGCCGTCGCCACCTCAAACGTAAACGTCAAATTTTTACAGCTAACCAAGGGCAAAAAGACGCTCTCGGCGGCTCTTACCACGCTAGCTCTGTTTTCGCTGTTTATCGCGCCGCTTTTATACGCCGTGATCGAGCTGGCTAAACACGCGGCAAGCTTTAACACGGGCTACGTAACAAATACGCTAGATTATTTTCAAAGCGGCAAATTTCAGCTACCAGAACCGATCAAATTTTTAGAACCAAAAATCAAAGAGATAGTCGCAGATATCGACATCAAGGCTATCTCGGCAAATCTCATCGCAAATTTAGCCGGTATCGGAAAATCAAGCGTAAATTTTCTCGTAGACATGATTTTTATCCTCGTGTTTTTCTTTTTTGCGGTGCTTTACGGCAGCGAGCTTGTTGGCTACCTAAAAAGCGCGCTTCCGATGAAGGAGAGCGAGAGCGAGTTTATCCTCAGCGAAGTGGCCAACGTCATGAGCGTCGTGCTTTATTCTATCGTGATAAACGCGATTTTGCAGGGTTGCCTCTTTGCTATCATCACGATTTCCTACGGTTATAACGGCTTTTTGATGGGCATACTCTTTGCCTTTACTTCGCTAGTGCCGGTAGTAGGCGGCTTGCTTGCTTGGGGGCCTATTAGCCTTTACGAGTTTGCTAACGGCAACACCGCAGCCGCGATCGTCATCGCCGTCTATACTATCGTAGTGATCTCCATCGTCGCAGACACGTTTTTAAAGCCGATCGTGATTAAATTTATCAACGATAGGCTCGTCAAAATCCCTACTAAAATAAACGAACTGTTGCTGTTTTTTTCAATGATTGCAGGCATAACGACCTTTGGCTTTTGGGGGCTTATTTTAGGGCCTGCGATCGTGACGTTTTTTATCTCGACGATCAAGCTTTATACATTGCTTAAAGAGCGCGCCGTCGTGTAAATTTGCCTAAAATCGGCGATATTTTTTAGCGAATATCACAAATCTAACGCGAAATTTATTATTTTCTGTGCTATAATCCTTAAATAAAAAAATTAATGTTCCGCATTAAATTTGCGGAACGTAAATTTGCTAAATTTAACCAAGGAGTTTTTATGAAACTAGCAAAACTAAGTTTGGCCGCCGTTTTGGCGCTTGGCTTTTTGGGCGCCGCAAACGCAGCCGACACCTTTGGAGAGGCGTTTATCAAAGGAAAACTAGCGGGCAAGATCCAAGCCACGTACGCGGATCAAAAAGACGAACGCGCACCGATACACGACGAACAGCTGACGTCTATACAGCTTGAGCTTGGATACGTTACCGATCCGTTTTACGGCTTTAGGCTCGGCGTTACGGGGCAGGGCAACTTCTTGCCGTTTAACAGCATGAGAAAAAGCGGCACTCTATACGACAAAGAGTGGAGAACGCAAGGCGCGGTAATGTCTGAGGCATATCTGGGCTACGGTATAGGGCAGACCGATATAAAATTCGGCCGTCAATACGTAAATACTCCGCTAGTAGCGGGCAATCCGACGCGCGCGTTTAAAGAGGCGTTTGAGGGTCTAACGATCGTAAATAAAGACATCCCAAACACCACCTTGATCGGCGGCTGGTATTATAAATTTCAAGGCAGAAGCGCCGTCGTAACGGGCGGCAAAGAGGGGCGCGCTCCGCACTTTAAAGATAGAGTCATCGTCGGCGGCATGGGACCAGTGGCGTATGAGTTTGACAATATCTTTACCGGCGCAGGTGTAAATCAAAGCATCCCGAATCTAAAACTAACCGGCGCATACGCTAGAGTGACCGATCTTAGGCGCGGCGCGCTGCAAGGCGACATCAACTTTTACCTAGCCGAGGCTAACTATAAAGTACCCGTCGGCGACTTTAAGCTCGGTTTTGATGCGATGTACAAGGGCTCTCGCACTACAAGAGGCTTAGAAGACCTAAACTACGACGGAAATATGATCGGCCTAAGGGCTGGGATTTATGATTTTGTGGGCTTTAGCGCCTCTTATGCCTATACGACCGTCGGCGATAACGACGCTTTGGCATTTGGTCTAGGTAACGGTCCGGGCTCATACACGCTGCTTCCTATCCGCGGGCCTTTCGTATTTACGGGCTATGCTGGTATGAATACGCATAAGCTTTTGTTTGAGTACGACTTTAAAGAAGTTGGCGCCGAAGGCCTAAAAGCAAAACTACATCTAGTAAAAGGCAGACAAGACGCCCCGCATCGCAACGCCGGTCCGACCGCGGCTAACACGCATATGAACGTCCAAGGCTGGGCGGCGCAGGCTAGCTACGATATGCCGTGGGTCAAGGGACTAAGCGCAAGCGTCACCTACACGGCTCTTGAAAGAAAGAACTTTGATACTAGAGGCGCGGTTAAAAAGACCGACAACAACGAGCTTTGGCTACAACTTGGATATAAATTTAACCTTCTAAACTAGCTACTTAATGTGGACGCAAATTTGACGCGTCCGCTACTTCTTTTTATTTGATTTTTTGCGTCTGGGGCGTAAATTTATTCTCGCAAAAACCCGTATAAATTTGACGTAAGCCCTAAATTAAAGTACGCGAAATTTGATTTTAGAGTTTGAAACCCTTTTTTCGCGGCTCCAAAACGCATGCGTCCTGGCATAAATTTATCCCGCTAGGGTTTGAAAATGGGGTTTGCATCCCGTACCCAGGCAACGTGAAAGCAAAATTAGCGCTGGGGTTTAAAAGTGCGGCGTATGCGATTTTAGGCTCAAATTCGGCGCATAAATTTACCCCGCTAGAGCAAATTTATGGTTTACGCGCTAGTCTGCTAAATTTAACCGCGTCAAATTTAATCCTTAAAACGGCAAATCACGAGCCCGGTTTTAGGCTTCTTTTATGTTTTCTTATCTTTTTTGTTGCCTAGTCGTAGTGTGACGAAGTATTGCCGATAATGTAGGCGGCGAGGTTTAGATTGCCCGTGAAGTTAAAATATCTGCGTGTAAAAAGCTCCTCGTCGCTAAAGCTTGCCGTAAGCGCCGTTACTTTTTCGTGGGTTTGCGCTAGCAGCGCTTTAGCCTCGCAAAGCGGCGTATCTTGGTGCTTGCACCAAATTTGCGCATTCATCTGCGGGTAGGTTTTCCAATTGTACGGCTCGGGTAAAAACGCGGTCCGCTCGCCGCTTAAGTTTTTTTGGATGAAATTTATCAAAAGCAAATGCCACTCGTAAAGGTGCGCAAGTACGTCTCGGACGCATTTATCTCTATCTTCGAAGTCAAATTTGGCCTCTTGCTGCGCCTCGCTCAAGCTCTCAACTAGCGATAAAAGCTTTTTAAAATTTGCCTCCGAAGCGTTTAGCAGGTCTATTTTATTCGTTGGTCGCGGCATGTTTTTCCTTTAAATTCGCTTTACGTAACTGCGGCAAATGAGCTAAATTTTATGCCGACTTTTTAAATTTCCCATTAAAGACGCGGGGGTTGGCGAGTAAATTCGGCTCCGTTTTTCGGCGTTAAATTTGCGCTAGCTAAAACGGCGCGCGCTTTGTTAAATTATTACCCGGCTCACGCTACCGGCGGCGATTATGCATGCCTCGCGCAAAACCGCTTTGCGCTAGAAACGGCAACAAAAAATGCGTAATTTTCTCTCTAGCTGCTAAAATTTAGCCGAAAATTAAGCCTAACTGAAGCTCGCAATCGCCGCATTTATCGCTAGCCGCAACGCAAACAAACCTTAGCGCCGCTCCTCGATTTTTAGGCTTCCGTCCTCTATCGCGCCTAAAATTTCTCGCGCAAATTTGTCGTTTTGATAAAAATCTAAGTATTTTTGTAGATAAGACTTTGCGCAAATCTCGTCTTTTTGCATCAGACAAATCATCGCAAGTCCCATATTTGCGCGCTTTTGTCCTAGTTTTAAGGCTGTTTCAAACTCGGTTTTAGCCTCGCTTAGCTGCCCGCTATTTGCTAAAAAATCGCCGAATTCGGCATGTATTTCGCCGTTGTTTGGACGATGCGCCAATAAATTTTTATACGCTGCATCAGCCTTTTGCGCCGCGCCCGCGATGTCAAAGTTATGCTCCATCGTAAAAATCCTAGCCTGCGAAAGCTCAAAATACGCCCGTGCGTCCTCGTCTAAATTTGCCGCTAAGCCCTGCTCTTTTAAAAACGCAAATGCCTTGTCTAGCGTCTGCAGATCGCTAGATGCGCGCTCCCGGTCGCTTTGCGAATCAAAAGCTAGCGGATACTGGCGCGCATGCGCCCACAGCTCGTCCACCGCGTTAAAAATGCCGCCGATATCGATGCTTTGCTTGCCGCTAGCGTCCTTTTTTAGCATCGCCGCATGGTCGTAAGGTTTATAAGGCGCGGCAAGACTCACGCTATAAATAAGCGCAAGCGCGCAGATAAATTTAAAAATCATTTTATTTCCTTTTGGGTCAAAATCGGGTATAGATTTTATGGTAAAAATGCTTAAATTTTAGTCGCTTGCACGCTTGCTTAGGCGGTTTTTGCAAAGGCTAGGCGCCATAAATTAGTCGCCTATCGCCAAATCGGCAAACGAGTAAAATTTATACGCCAACTTACCAAGACCGCACCAAGAAGTAACTTTTACTAACCGCTAGTTTTTTGGTTTCATTTTCTAGCGGCATTTTGGTTTTTAGGCGCCAAATAGGTGCCGCGATCTCATATCTGCTAGACGGCTCCTTGCGAGCAAGCATGGATAGATAGCCGCAGTTAATCTGCCGCGTTTCGTTCCGATTTGTTTGCGGCACGCTGATACACGGCAAACCGTTCGTAGCTAGCGATAATGTAGCGACTAGTCGCGCCGCGGATTCGCTTTTATCCGTAAACGTAGCCTTGGCCGCTTAAGTTTGCATAGCGCAAGTATGCGGCTTTGTTTAGGCAAAATCTTTTAAAAACGCGAGCGAAGGCTTCAAATAGCAGCACGGTTTTGTCTTGTGGGCATTAGTGCTTGTGCCAGTGCTTTTTACAAGCACACCGGCTACGGATTTGACGCTACTTGAAACGGTAACGTATAGATACGCCAGAGCGCAAATTTAAGCCCAAGCTTAATCTTAGCAAGCCTGCGTCAAATACCTTAACCAAAACAAAGCAGCCTACGAATAGGCAGAATTTGTGCGGCTATTTTATAAATTTAATGCCCAAGGCACAGCCTGCATGATATTTTGCAGGTTCGTTACGGCGGCTTAAATTTTATCAAAACGCCGTTTTACCGCACGAGCGCTACCGCTAAATCCTGCAAGATAAAAGATCAAATTAACCCAAAAGCCGTTTTTAAAATTAATTTTGCCGAAATTTAAATAAAGATGGTTTGCCTAAAATTTAACGCCGTTTAATAAAAAAAATAGCGTCGCGGCATAAACCTCGGCGGTAGTTGCAAATTTAAAAAGCAGATAAAAAAGCCAATATTAAATCTAAAAGCTAAAAAAGGGAAATTTAGGGGTCTTACGACCCCTTGGCTACTTTACCGCAGCCATCTTTCTGCGCATGTACGCGATCCTGCTTTGTAGCGGAAGGTGTTTAGGGCAGTTATCCTCGCAACCTAGCAAAGTCATACAGCCAAACACGCCGTCATCGTCGCCGATAAGCTCGTAAAAGTCCTCGTCGGTTCGTTTATCAAGCGCGTCGATTTTAAATCTAGCTACGCGGTTAAGTCCGACCGCACCGATGAAATCAGGTCTCATGATAGCCGTACCGCACGCAGCCACGCAGATACCGCACTCGATGCAGCGGTCAAGCTCAACTACTGCCTGCGCTACTTCAGGCTCGACCTTTTCCTCAAGCTTAGAGATATCGGTCTCGTGGTCGGTGTGTATCCAGCTCTCCACGCGCTTACTCATCGCGTTCATCCAGTTGCCCGTGTCTACACTTAGGTCTTTTAGTAGCTTAAATACCGGCAAAGGCATAAGCTCGATCACGCCGCCTGGATAGTCTTTGGTTAGCGTACGGCAAGCAAGCTTTGGCGTACCGTTAACTAGCATACCGCAGCTGCCGCAGATACCGGCGCGGCAAACGAAGTCAAAGCTAAGATCCGGGTCAAATTTCTCGCGAATTTGATTTAGCGCTATAAAAAGCGTCATGCCGTCGGTTTCCTCTAGCTCGTAGGTCGCAAAATGCGGTTTTGAAATTTTGCTTAACGGATTATATTTAAATGCTTTTATGGTTATTTTTCTACTCATATCCTATTCCTGCTCTTTCGTTTGGTGCTTTATATTTAGGCTGAAGATCATAGTGCATTAGCGCTTCTTGGATCTCGTATCTGCCTTTGCCTTCGGCTTCCATTTTGGCGCGGATCTCATCGACCTGCGCTTGGCGTACGGCGCTGTCGGGGTGCTCGATGATGTTACCCTTAGCTCCGTATCCGCGGAATGCCGGCGGAATTTCCATTTTCATAATATCAAGCGGCTCATACACGATAGTCGGTAGCGTATCGCCCTCTTTCCAGCTAGTTAGAGTTCTGTTTAGCCAGTTTAGGTCGTCGCGTTTCGGATAGTCCTCGCGGCAGTGCGCTCCGCGGCTCTCGGTGCGATCAAGCGCGCCTTTTGCGATACAAAGGGCTAGTTTTAGCATCTTTGGTACGCGGTAGGCTTCCTCAAGCTCAGGGTTGCCAAATAGCGCCTTGTTTGTGACTTTGACGTCTAAAGATTGCTTATAAAGCTCTTCTAGCTCTTTTACCGCTACGGCCAGACCTTCACCGGTTCTAAAGATCGCCACGTGCTCCCACATGATGTCTTTCATCTTGTTTTTTATCTCAAATACGTTAAATTTGCCCTCTTTTTCGACTAGGCTCTTTAGATAGTTTTCCTCTTTTTTAACGAATTTCTCGATATCAGCGGTGTTTATCTC
>CAUPYN010000103.1:0-7048 GCA_963515575.1 uncultured Campylobacter sp. | reverse complement strand
GTATCATAGTAATACCAGCATTATCCCATCCGATCCTACCGCTTCAGTATCATCTGGATCCGGTTGGGTGCTAAACACTGATGGTAAATTCTATAAAACAGGCACTGCGCAAAATGAACACACTATCATCAATCACGTGCTATATTCTAACGAATACACTGATATTCACGGCGTTAACGGCCCAGCCAATGCCGTGATAGGCGGTACGCCGATCTTGCATAATGGCAACGTCATCATACAAAACTCAGGTATCCAAGGACAAATCGGACCGAACGCTACTACGCCTACGGTTACAAATCTAAGAAAGGCTATCCTCATCGAGACCGCTTCAGATAGTAGCAAGCACACGACTACCATCAGCTCTAGTGATAAGGCGATCTACGATGCGCACAATATAGTTAAACTAACGGTTAATACAAAGTATATTGACCTATCTAACGTAGCGGGCATGGATAATCTTATACAAGCTGTTAATCAGACCATAAGCGTTAACAGAATGTGGAACGATACTACGGTAGTTCGAGATGATGGGTTAAGAATAGGCACTACTTACTTTAGTAACCAAAACGGCGATCAGACTTACGGCGAAGCCATAAGCGGCTATGTAAGACACATCAACTGGGGTGGCGGCGATAACGGCTCTTACGAAGCTCACAACGATAGACTATACGCTTTCTCTTGGAGGGGCGATACGTATCTAGTTTACGATAAAAATGCGACTGCTGCAGGCACTGCAAATACATTAACCGCAGACGATACTATCGTGAGACTTGCGGGCGTCAACCTAGAAAATCTACAGTACAAAGTAGATGCTAAAACAGGAACGATAGAGATACTAAGCACTAATCACTTCAACGGCTAATATCCCTTCTCCTTTTTCCCGAGCGAATTCCGCTCGGGATTTTTCTAATCCACACTATAAACCAAAAATACTGACAATCAGCCAAAATTTATATCCGCGGGGGGGCGAAGTTGGATAAAAATCTGAATAAAGCAAAGTTGCAAGGAATCATGGGCGCAGTCTGCGCGGTGGCTATGAGCGCGGCATATCTCGCCGGCGAGGCCGTTTTGATCGTGCGTTTGCTCTCGCTACTACTTGCGCTGACGTTTTTTCACTATGCGTTAGTTCGCATCGAGGAGGCATTTGGACAAAACGTTTTTAGGATTTTTAAGTACGCTTATAACGGCTTTTTGGCCGTGATTTTATGCTCCATCGCTCTTTATGTATTTGATAAAGATTTGCTCGGTTTGATCACTAACGTCATCATCCCGCTTAGCGTATTTGCCGCATCGATCGCTTGGGTCGTTATAAATTTCAAGCTCGCAAACGCGCTTGATTGCGTACTTTTTAGGGTTTATGCGTGGATGCTTAGCATTGATATCGCCGCAAATTTTCTCTACGGCATGCTGGAGGTTTTAGCCCCGACGTTCATCGCTCCCGCCGTTAAATTTATGCCTCTTGTAAATGTACTTTTTGATTTATTTACCGCAAGTGCGCTGCTTTTTGCGTGGATTAGCGTTAAATTTCCAAAAACCGAAGCGGAGTAAATTTAATCGTCAAAAGCCTTTGCTTAACCCAAATTTTGCTACAATTTCTAAAGTTTATCTAAAGGCTTAAATTTGCAAAATACTCAAAAATCCAAAATCCGCTGCGACTGGGCGGAAAAAAGCGAGCTAGAGCGCGTATATCACGACGAGGAATGGGGCAGGCTCGTAAAGGATGATGCGAAATTTTTTGAGCTCATCGTGCTAGAGGGCTTTCAAGCGGGCATCTCGTGGCATGCGGTGCTGCTTAAGCGCGAGGCGATGCGAGCGGCATTTGACGGATTTGACGCGCGCAAAATTTCGCTCTACGGCGAGGAGCAGACGGCGAAATTTATGCAAAATCCAGCACTCATCAAAAACCGTCTGAAGCTAAACTCGCTTGCCGCAAACGCCAGCGCATTTCTTGCCGTCGTGGGCGAGTTTGGCAGCTTTTACGACTATCTTTGGGGTTATCTTTTGCCTAAATTCGATCCCAAATTTGACGGCAAGCCCATCATAAATCACTACGAAAACATAAAACAAGTCCCCGCTAGCACGCCGCTTGCTGACTTCGTCGCAAAAGAGATGAAAAAGCGCGGGTTTAAATTTCTGGGGCCCACGAGCGTCTATGCGTTTTTGCAAAGCGCGGGCGTGGTGGACGATCATTTGGACGGCTGCTTTTGCAAAGGAGGCAAGTGATGCCCGCACGGAAGCGAGTTTTTAGCTACATCGAGGAGAAAATCGGCGCGCAAGGCGAGCGGCTATTTGACAAGCACCCCGAATTTGCCGTGTTTCGCCACGCAAAAAATCAAAAATGGTTTGCCGTTTTTATGCGCGTGGACGGCGGCAAGCTGGGGCTTAAAAGCGCGCAGGAGCTAGAGATACTAAATCTAAAATGCAAGCCCGATCTAGCAGCGATTTTGCGCGATGGGGAGCAAATTTTGCCCGCCTATCATATGAATAAAAAGCACTGGATCAGCGTAAATTTAAGCTCCAAAATCGCGCCAGGGCAGGTGGAGGATCTGATCGATCTTAGCTTTGAGCTAACGCGGTAAATGCCTAAAAGGGCCTGTTTTAGCTAAGCGCTTTTGCCGATTTTGGCGAGTTTGGCTTGCTAGAAAACGGCTAAATTTGGAGCTAAATTTAACGCAAACCCTTTGCGCTAAATTCCGGCGGTTAGTACCTTGCCGATTTTAAACGGCCAACTCGCGTAAATTTCGCCTTTTCAGCGTCTTAATATTTCATTTTCGCTAAAATCGGGCTAATAAATTTAATGAAAAATCACGGAAACCTTAAGCGTAACAGCAAGCGCCGAGACGCTAAAAGATATGCCGTTTGCGAGTAAAATAAGCCTAAAGCCGCAGACTTAGGCGCAGGATTAAGGTTACGTCGTCGTTATAAATGACGTATTTTAGGAATCAACAAGGAAAACGAGTGGAAAATTTAAGACAAGGAAATTTTAACCAAGCAAGCGGGCTTCACCGTGCGGTAGAAGCGGGCTCAAATTCGGGTCGCGAAAATTTAGCACAGTCAAATTTAAACGCACAAGCGGTTCATGCCGACGAAAGAGCTCGCACAAGGGAGCAAAACGCTGAGCGTAAAAAGGTCCATTTCATAGGTATCGGCGGCATAGGCATCTCGGCGATCGCGCGGTTTTTGCACGAAAAGGGCTTCATTATCAGCGGTAGCGACATAAAAGAAAGCCCGACTACGCGTGAGCTAGCCGCGCAGGGCATCGACGTCATCACGCCGCACAGCAAAGCCGCGATCAAGGATCAGGACTTCGTCATCTACTCGGCCGCGATAAAACCTGATAACATCGAGCTTGTCGAAGCGCGAAGCAAAGGGCTGCACTGCCTATCGCGCAAAGAGGCGCTGCCGATGGTGCTAGAGGGCAAGCGCGTGTTTTCGGTAGCGGGCGCGCACGGCAAAAGCACGACCTCGGCGATGCTCTCTAGCCTCGTGGAGGGCTCGGTCATCATCGGCGCTATCAGTAAGCAGTTTGGCTCAAATATGAAATACGAGCCCTGCGACAACGTCATTTTCGAAGCCGACGAGAGCGATAGTAGTTTTCTCAACTCAAACCCGTATCTAGCCGTCGTGACCAACGCCGAGCCCGAGCATATGGAGCATTACGGCTATGATTTGGAGAAATTTCATGCGGCGTATCGAGGCTTTTTGGAGCGGGCCAAGGTGCGCGTGATAAACGCCGAGGACGAGTTTTTGGGTACGCTAAAGCTCGACGCCGTGCGCCTTTATCCAAGCGTGGATATTACCGAGCTTAGCATGATCGTGCGCGATTTCGTGCCTTATACTGCGTTTAATCTAAAAAATTTAGGCAAATTTGAAGTGCTGGGCATGGGCGAGCATATCGCCGTGGACGCGTCGCTAGCCATACTTGCGGCGCTAAATGAAACGTCTCTGGCGCAAATTAGGCAAAATTTGCTAAATTTTAAAGGTATCAAAAAGCGCTTCGATATCCTAACCGCGAGCAGGAAATTCGTACTTATAGACGACTACGCGCACCATCCGACCGAGATCAAGGCCACTTTGCAATCGGTCTTTGAATACGCCAAACTACTAGGCATCACTAAGATCACGGCGATCTTTCAGCCGCATAGATTTACGCGCCTAAGCGCAAATTTGCAGGCCTTTAAGGAGTGTTTTGAGGGCATAGACGAGCTTGTTATCCTGCCTGTTTACGCAGCGGGCGAGGCGTCCATAGATATAAATTTAAAAGAGGAGTTTAAACGCTACAACCCAGTGATGACGCAAAAAGTCGCGCGCGAGGGCGAGGGGATCGTCTTTACGGACGAATTTGGCGTGAAAAACCTGCTTGATGACGGGCTGGTTATAGGATTTGGCGCGGGCGACATCACCTATCAGCTAAGAGGCGACGCATGAGGGTCATAATCGTACTTTTAGGCGTGCTTGCCGCGATCGCGATATTTAGCGTGAGCGACGAGAAGCTAAGCAAAAAGGCGAAATTTGTCATCACTTTTTCGGTTATTTTTGTCGCGGCGGCGCTATATTTTTACGAGACCAGGCTAGAAAGCGAGCAGGGCAAAAGGCTGGAGCTGGTTGCGCTTTTTAATCAAGGCAAAAACCTAAAATGCGGGAATTTCGACGTAAATAATACTAAATTTAACTACGAGTTCGGCACGTCCTCTTTTGTCGCAAAACGCGCGGCAAAGGAGCTAAATAGCGTCAAGATCGCGCTTGAGGGCTGCGAATTTAAAGGCGAATAATTGCGAAATTTTAAAGATAACCAAAATTTGACCCAAGGCGGCGTTTGGAAGGCGAACGGGCCCAAAAATAACGTCTCGCGCGAGCAAAGAAACGGCGATGTCTTTGACGCCGCGGCGCACCGCGAGCAAAAAGAATTTACAAATGCGGAAGGCTTTGAGCGGCTTATAAAAATTTTAGATTTGCAAGGCTACATGGAGCGGTTTAACTCCTTTCTAGCGCGCCCAAAGCCGCTTTTTATGGCGGGCGATAGTAGGCTGCATTATGAAAAAATTTTAGAACTCTCGCAAAAGCAGTTTGACCCTCCCGCACCGGCTCAAAACCTAGACGACGCGCTCATGCGCCTGAGCAAACAAGCCACGCTGCACGTGAGCGAGATTTTTGAGTTTGCCAAGATAATTAGCTACTTTACCTATCTAAAAACGCTCAAATTTGAAGGCAAGCTAGGCGAGTGGCTCGCTAAAATAGAAATCCCGCAGCCGATGCTAAAACTTGCAAATTCATTTGACAAAAACGGTGAGCTAAAAGACGAAGTAGACGAGCGTCTAGGCGGTATCAGAGACGCGTTTAGCGCCAAAAGAGCACAAATAGACGCCGATCTGCGCCGCCTCATCTACTCAAAGAGTGTCGCGCCCTATCTCGTCGATACGCAGGTGCACTATATTAGCTCCGTCGAGGCGCTGCTCGTGCGAGGCGGGTTTAACCACGTGCTAAAGGGCACGGTCGTGGCTAGAAGCTCGGGCGGCTACTTCTACGTCGCGCCCGAAAACATCCAAAAGCTCAAAAAAGAGCAAAGTGAGCTGCTAGATAAAAAAGAGGAAATCGTCTACGAGCACTGCAAAATTTTTAGCTCCGCGATGCACAAGGGCCTCCTGTTTTTAAAATTTATAAACGGAGCGTTTGACGTGTTTGATGCCTACTGCGCGCGGGTTTTTACGGCTAAAAGCGCGGATTTTGAGTTCGTGCTGCCAAGCGGCGGGTCAAATTTAAAGCTGGCAAATTTCGCCCATCCCGCGCTAAAAAATCCAAAAAGTATCAGCATCGACTTTAGCAAAAAGGTGCTGCTAATCACGGGCGTAAACGCAGGCGGTAAATCGATGCTTTTAAAATCGCTGATAGCCGCAGCCTTTCTAGCTAAATACCTACTTCCGATGCACATAAACGCGCAAAATTCGCAGATCGGAAATTTTAAAGAATTTGACGCCATCATCGAAGATCCGCAAAACGTGAAAAACGATATCTCGACCTTTGCGGGACGTATGGTGCATTTTTCTAAGCTTTTTACGAAGAAAAACCTGCTCATCGGAGTCGATGAGATTGAGCTGGGAACGGACTTTGAGGAGGCGGCGAGTCTATACGGCGTGATGATCGAGCGGCTGATGAGTCAGGATATCAAGATGATCATCACCACCCACCACAAGCGCCTTGCTATGCTGCTAGCCAAAAATCCGGACGTCGAGCTGGTCGCGGCGCTTTACGACGAGGAAAACTCGCGGCCTAAATTTGAGTTTTTAAAGGGTACGATCGGCAAATCATACGCCTTTGAGACCGCGGCTAGATACGGCATCGCGGCAAATTTGGTCGCACAGGCGAAGAAAATCTACGGCGAGGACAAAGAAAATCTAAACGAAATCATCACAAAGACACTAAATTTAGAAGTGCAGCTCAAAGAAAAGCTCGAAAGCGCCGAGAAAAAAGAGCAAAAGCTAGACTCCCTAATCGAAAATTTAAAAGAGCAAAAAGAGCGCGCCGAGGCCGAGCAACACGAGGTTATAACGCGGCTAGAGCGGGAGTATTTTAAGGCGATAAACGAGGCTAGGCGAGCGATAAATCTAGACGATACCAAAGAAAAACAGCGCGCCCTAAACCGCGCAAACGAGGCCAAACGCGCCGTGCAAAAGCCCGAAATCTCTGCCGCACCCGAACTAAAAGTCGGCGACCGCGTCAAATACGGCAAGATAAAAGGCGTCGTAGTAAGCCTTAGTAAAACGGGCGCCGTGATACAAACCGATAATGTGAGTATGCGCGTACCGATAAATCAGCTAAAAATCAGCGGCGAAACGCCCGCCCCGCCTAAGAAATCAGGTATAAATCTAAGCGTGCAAAAGCCGCAAAACGCCAGCGTCACGCTCGATCTGCACGGCCTGCGCGCTGACGAAGCGGTGCAAAAACTGGATAAATTTATCTCAGATAGCCTAGTGATGGGCTTTGACGAGGTGCAGGTGTATCACGGTATCGGCACGGGTAAGCTTGCCTACGCAGTCAAAAATTTCTTGCG
>CAUPYN010000102.1:0-7176 GCA_963515575.1 uncultured Campylobacter sp. | reverse complement strand
ATAGTCTTAGACTATAGAGAACCAAGTATGTTATTATAGATCTGGATCGCTGGGATCTATAGCATTTCTATCTTTTGGGAAGACTGAGGCCAATATATCAAGATGCTCCAATAGCTCTTGCTTAATATACTCATTCTGCATTGGATCAAGCTGAATTATTATTCCTTCCTTGCGCGCCATCTTTATTGCCGGAATAAAATCACTGTCGGCTGTTATGAGAATAATTTTTTCAACTTGTTTTTTACTTGCTATTGTAGCCATATCCAAGCCTATTTTCATATCTACGCCTTTTTGTTTTATATCAAGCGTAAAATGATCGTCTGTTAGATCTGATATAGCAAGTTTATTGTTTAACAATTTTTTGAGAGTTCTGTGGTCTTTAAATTTCCATTCGACAAAATTTGCATCAAAACTCCCGAGCCTTACAGCACAGTATGGTTGTTGTTTTAAATTTTCTAACAAAGCCTTTCTAAATTTAAAGGTATTTGTTTCTCTTAACCTAATCTGTCTTTTACTGATTGGATATGTTGTATCTTTGTCTAATGGTTCGCAGTCATAAATATATATTCTATATAAATAGTCGCTGTTTTTCATAACAGACTTATAAACATAATGCTTAATGCGCCTAGCCATCTCTATAGGATCAGCAATATCAAAAATAGTATTATATCGCTTGAGAAAAAATGACAGGTCAACTAGTACCGCAGTTTTTAATGGCCTAAATATTGAGTTAAAAGAGGTTTTGGAATTAGAATTTGATTGCATTTTTGCATCTTTTCTGGTATTAAGATCGTATTATTAACTTAGATTTATAGTACTAAGGACGCTTCCTCAACAATAATATGAGACGTCCCTAGTACAAATATTGAAGTAAGTATATTATCTTTTTTTAAATTTGTCAAGCTTTTTAAGTTTAAAATAAAATTTCACTGTTTATCCACAAAATCTTAAAGTAAAATATATACCTTAAGGTTCTTAGTCTAAAAACAACTATTTATAGCCATTATAATAGCCCAAAAACAGAATATCGCTATTCTTTACATTGAAAATTATGGTTTATTGTTCAAAAAAGCTAGTTTTTAATATATTGTATTTTTACAAATATCTATACTAAATATTATGTTTATTTTTTATTTAACATATCTTAATATAATAATTAAAAAATTTAAGAAGGAGACATTATGTCGATCTATAAAAAAGTATGTGATGCGCTAGGTATAAGTAGAAAGGAGCTGGCTGATAAGTTAGGAATTTCAAAAGCGACAATAGATAGCTGGAGCGACAGCTCAAGGATTTCCAATACTGCTCAAGTTGCACTAGAACTAATGATTGAAAATCATAGCTTATCAAATATTGTCGGCAAAATTCAAGAGGCGCAAAAGGCATTTAATGAATATAATACCGGCAATATTTTGCAAAGCGCTTCAGATGATCATAAAAAGCTTGTAGAAAGAATGAAGCATATTTTATCTGAATTTAAGCTCACAACAATCACTGCTGCAAAGAAGATGAATGAGCTCGGTTTTGAAAGATTAGATAAAATCATGACTTTTAAAAAATATCCTGATTTTGAATTTCTTGAAAAATTTATTTCGACATTTCAAATACTAGACGTTTGGTTAGTAGAGGGTAAATTTGCGCCATTCGATATAAAATTTATACAATCGCACTCCCTTAAACAACTTACTGACGAGATAAATGAATTCTTAAAAATATATATAGTCCACTCATCAGATAATGAGACTTATACAAAAATCGTTGCTATGAATAAAAAAGGGCAGTATGATTTTTATGATAATGATTTTTGTATAGGAAAAAATTTCATAATGAGCGGCATCGAATGCGGAGACCTATTAAGTTTATATGATTTTTATAAGGCAAACAAATACCGTATAGAGCTAGTTCAGCTTGAAAGAGAAGAATATGATAAGTTATTTTCAAGAGACTATTATGCGGCAAATATATTAAAGTATCATAAGCATTCTTATATGTTAGATGATTTATTTGATTTAAATACAGACAACTCAAGCAAGTATGAAGATTTCTACCAAGAATGTATAGATATTATAAAGTATCAATTGGAGATTAGAAAAAAAAATAAAAATAATTAACTATATTTTTTTAATTAATACTTGTTTTTTGGCATAAATAAAAAACTGTGCTTTTTATAAAATGGCTCAATGGTTCTTTCTTTAACGATTCTGAATTATTTTATATCAAGAATACTTTTTATTGTTTCAATAACCTCATTTTCTTTATGTTTCTCAAGCAGCTCTAGCAGCTGGTAAAGGTCAAATTTGGAAAAAGAGTTAAGAGGATGAACGAGCTTGGCCAAAGCGTGTATGATCAAATAGCGGTGGAAAAAACGGCCTTAAAAAGAAATGGGACGCTTCTATCCTAGGTCGCGCCGAAAAGAAACTCGAGCCCTTAGTCAAATTTAGCAAATCGCAATTTAAAACCATAGACGGCAGCGCAGCACATAGGTTAAAAAGTTCGGCCGATGTAGATATTGCTCCGACGTTGCAGCAAAATAGATCGGACAAGGAGCTCTCGAGGGACGACAGAGACAAAAAAGAAAGAGACGAAATTTAAACTTTATTATTATAAAGTACAGTACTTTAACATAATTAAGGGTAATATAAGATACTTTAAATTAGAATAGAATATTTTATTTTAAAGTATCTTAGAATAAAATATTTTATGATTTATAAGGATAAAAATGAAAATAGCCGTGATCAACAAGAAAGGCGGCGTAGGAAAGACGCCGTTTGCTTTTAGTATTGCAAAGGATTTAGGATACTTCTTGCAGTCAAACGATAAATCGTGTATAGAGAACATTTATCCCAAGAAGGCTAAAATTTTAGATAAAGTCCAAAGCATAGACGATTGCGTTTATGATTTTGGAGGATTCGTCGCAGGAGGCGTCCTGGATATTTTAAAGGGTTGCAAAGCTATCATAGTGCCTTGCACGCCTTCTTATAACGCCGTATTGAGAACGGTTGAAACTATCGAGGAGATCTCGCACATCAATCCAAATATCGTGGTAATAGCCACAAACTACAAGGACGACAAGGAGTTAGAGTTTCTAAATTCTAACCTAAAGAACAGATTTCAAAATATCCCGATGTTTTATTTTAAGAACTCTAAAATAGTAAATAACGCTATTAATACCGGACTATCGTTTGCGGAGCTTTATAATGAAAACGCTTTATCGCAAAGAAGCTACCAGGCATTCTTCGACGAATATCAATCGCTACTTACGAAATTGAAAGGATAAACTATGGCAAAAAATATGGAATTAGACATAGATTCGGTCTTAAAAGGAACCGGGGCTAACCGCACGTTCAGCTCGGAGGATAAAAAAGAGAGGATGGGTAGGCCTAGGCTCGAAGAAGCAGATAAAGCCAATAAGCGTATAACCCTATACTGCACCGAGGCCGAGTATAATTTTGTAGAGGAATACTGCAAGAAAAATTTCATTAGCAAAAATCTATTCCTACGCTCGCTCATCAACAAAAAAATGGATACGGAGGAATAAAATTTAAGTTCGTAGGGCAAGTTGCGGCTCTTGCCCCCCCTCCATTTTACCTATCCTCAATATCTTTACTTTTTGCAATATCGCCTCGTCTAATCGCTGGTTTATAGCATCCATTTGAGCTAAATTTGCTTCGCTGAATAAATTATCGCCGCTCTCGTTCCACTCTCTTTTACGTTTTGCATACTTTAGCCTTTTTATAAAATCGCTTAACTAAAATACTTGATGCTATTTTAGTATATTGAAGTTTAAGATATACTTATTTATTACTAATAATATTAAATAAGTATAGATAGAGTATTTTAACTAAGCGTATTATCTTTCTTTAGTATCTTGTTGAATTTGCTTGCCTCGCTCTTGGCCGGCTTGGTTTCTATGAGATAATCGGTATAATCAAAGCCTTTTTTGATCGGTTGTGGCCAGTCCAGTTTTTTAAATATTCTCTCCCAGTCGATTATCTCTATATTTTTACAAATTCCCGTTAGCTGCTGTTTTACGGCTCTTGCGCCGTTTGCTCCGGCTTCGTCGTGATCGTAGCATATCATCATATTCGCGTCTTTGAATAAATTTAAATACCTATCCTCTACTTTAGCGCCTACCGATCCCAAGGTAACCGTTCTTAAACCCTTAGCCAAGGCGTTAAGGCAATTTTTTTCGCCTTCCATTAAAAATATGGACGCTTGCGGATCGTTTCTGTATGATACTAAGTTGGCCATATTAAATGGGCAACGTCTCCTATTTTTTGAAAACATGAGCTTTGGCAGTTGGATCATGTTCCCGTCTTGACCCATAAAAGGGACGGGCCTTTTAGCGACCCCAATCGTCTCTAGTTGGATCTTTTTTGTTTTGAAGCGGTAAAACGTACTCTACCGTATCTACGGTCGGGTCTTTTTTTGGATTTTTTACTATTTGAGCATCGAAAGCAGCATAGTGTTTTTCTTCTAATTTATCGTATTCGTCTTGTAGGTCTATAAGCTTATTTTTGTATTTTTGACATTCCTCTAAAAGATTTTGGACTCGATCTTGAGATTCCCTTAGTTCGCTTCTAGTTTTGCTGAGAAGGACGGCTGTTTTACGGCGTTTTTGTCGCATTCTTTCTAGCTCTTCGACGCGCATATTTAAACCGTATGCCATAGCGATATTCATTTGCGCTGCAGCCGCCGTTAAAATATTATACGTTCCGTTTGATTTTGCAATTTCGATCTTGCCATGAGGACGCACTGCCCCGTCTGGAGCAGGTTTTAAATTTAATCCCCCAATAGTCTCCACGGCACTTTTTGAAAAATCGCTTTTCACAGCATCTAAAAACGCTGATAGTTGTTCCTCGAGGTTTTCTGCGGTCAATTTTTCCTTGAGCTTGAGTTTATCTTTGACTGCGCTTAAAATGCTCTCTAGCTGCGCATACTCTTTTCTGGTTGCGGACATGCTCCTCAAAGTTTCTCGCACCTCTTGATTTATAGTTTTTAGCTTTGCTAAAGTAAGCTTCTCTACCACTTTTTTCGTAGCTTCCGGAACGCTAGCAGTCATAATAGCTAAAGCTTCCGGATCCTTAACGAGCCGCTTATAGATCCGCGACGGTATATTTTTTCTATTCGGGTTTGGCGTGCCGCGCTGCAAACCTAGCATATTGGCTATCTGGGTTTGGAGCTGCTTAAATTCAAGCCGTTTTCTAAACTTTTGACGGTAAATAGACTTCCCGTTTTCAGGATCCAAGACGCAGAAGCGAATATGGCCATGAATGTTGGCCACGAATTTAATTGCGTTTCCTTGCTCGTCGTATTCGTAATGCCCTTCGTCTCGATGGAGTGTGGTTAATGTCGCACGGTATCCGAATTTTTCTTCTACGTATTTAGCTACTTTTTCTAGATCTTTTAGAGTATGGTGTTTTTTTAGATTAACCACGAGTTCTAAAAAGCAATGTTTGGTCTTAAATTTTTGACCGTATGTTTCGTAATACTTATCCCTTGCCTCCTCTTCTAGCCTTCTTTCTAATACGAGAGCATCTTTTGCGCTCATATTCGTCTCGTTTAGATGCTGAAATTCTACAAAGCTCGATGCTGCTTTTGGGCCGACGCGCATATTATGCCATACGCCGTAACTTGTTCCCTTCTCAAATCTAGCATTTGCTAGAGTGCCATTATCTACATAGGGTATATTCACCTCGTCCTCCTTTTTCGATAGCCCCCTTGCGGGGCAAGAAAAAGCGCATCTAGGTAGCCATTGGCTGCTTAGTGCGCACTAAGCTACTAAAGTAGCAGTGCGGTCGAAACGTAGCCCGCAAGGGGCGTAACGTTTCGACGGGCCTCATAGCCTATACGCGAGTAAGCTTATATCCGTTTGTATACTCTACGGCTTCTGCTAGCTTATCTAACTCTTTTTGCAGGCTCTTTTGTTTGTTATTTAACTCATCGATTTTAGCTTGCCATTTTATGGATAGATTAGTGATCTTGTGCCAAGCTTGTGGCGAAGTTATCTCCCCCAAGCTCATTTTTTCCTCGATATCTTGAATCGATTTTATGTATTTGTTGTTAGAAACGTCTGACATTTTTTAGTCTCCTTAATTTTTCTTACATCCTATCGTACGATTTTTATTTTTACAAGAGTTTTGGGTGTTCAGCGTTTGAATCATAAAAAATAGTTGGTTAAAAATTAAGTGTATGGGCTTATTTTAGGGAGTTGTGGGCTATTTTTATTCTAAAATAATATTTGTAAAAAAAGCTAGATTTTATAGCTATGTTAAGAAATCCGCATTAGCAGTTTAAAGATCATGGCAAATTACTCCTCTAAAAAAAGCAGCCTTGCGGCGCTTTAGCGCATGAGCAAGGCAAAACAAGGGGTAAGGGGCTCTATTTACAAATTTAAACGTGGAATCGGCCGATATTTTATTTAAAATTCAAAGTTACGGATTTACGTATTTAATCCTAGCCTCTATCGTCGTAATGCTGGTAGAAAAATTATTCAAAAATATAAAAATAAAATCTTTTTTAAGATGGTTACAAATTCCCATCACGAGCCTAGCTTTTTGTAAACATTGTCATAAGTGCATTCTTTACCCTTAATCTCTATACGGTACCGACGATGGATACTTTACCTCACGTCTATTCTCCGTTTAGTAGGTTTGTAAAAATTGGGAAAACAGAAATCAACACCAGGGCATTTGAAAAAGAGGAAATCACTTTTTAGAAAATGAAATAAATTCCGGTAAAGATTCAAAAAGAGATCGAGCGCTTTTTTCTAAAAAAACAACTTTTACGAAAATAAAGCCGAATAATTTTAGTGTTAATTATGATATATTATATTTCTATATTATAAATAGCAATACTTACATATTATAAATACTTTTATATTATAAAATAATATTATCTATTATAATATACATTATTTAGTAATAGCTAACCCTTTATTATTCTTTAAAATTACCTTTCACCCCTTTTAAGAGATACATATTTTTACCTTAAAAAATTGATGTTACCACTCTATATTTTATTTATGGCTCTCTTTAACTTAAAGCTTACACAAAGGGAGTAGTAAGTTACGATGAGAACTATGTTCTTAAAAGCTACAAGCGTAGCAAAGTAGAGCAGAACGGATCTAAATGAGTAGGGTGTCTTGTGCCCGCACTCTCTTTGAGAAAAGAAGTA
>CAUPYN010000101.1:0-7185 GCA_963515575.1 uncultured Campylobacter sp. | reverse complement strand
GTGCGGGATGGCTTTTTGCGTCCGCAACCGGTAGTGACGCAGAGCAAACCCAAAAGATGATCTTAAAAGAATTCGACATAGATGCTAAATTTATGAAGAGTTCTCATTATAACGATATAAAAAAATCTATCAAAGATAGCAAAAGAAAAGAGTTTGCCGAGACTATAAGAAACGGTCATAAGCATATCTCGATGCTTCAAAAGATTATAGAAGATTCCGGTATCCCGGAGTCGTTTTTATATCTTGCTATGACGGAATCCGGTTTTTCAAACCATATAGTATCTAGCAAGAACGCCATCGGAATTTGGCAATTTATGGAGTCTACGGCTAGGCTTTACGGCCTTAGAGTCGATAAATATGCCGACGAGCGAAAAGACCCTATGGCGGCTACTGCCGCAGCCACTAAATATCTACAAAGCTTAAAAAACGACTTTGGCAAGTGGTATCTTGCGATGATGGCCTATAACTGCGGCGACGCAAGGCTAAGAGAGGGGATAAAAAAGGCCGGCACCGACGATCTGGCTGTTTTACTCGACGATAAAAAAAGCTATATTCCCAAAGAGACGAAAAGATTCGTAAAGAAAATTTTAACCATCGCGCATATAGCTAAAGAACAAGAAAGCCTGGTGGCTAAAACCAAGACCCAAGATGCCGTTAAAAATGCCGAACTATCTAAGGTAAGCGTCCCAGGCGGTACTACACTGATGGAGGTTGGCGACAGCATAGGACTTAGTCTAAAAAAGATGAAAGAAAATAATATGCATTTAAAATTCGTTTATACTCCTCCGACGCAAAAGCCGTATTATCTATATATACCGTCTAATAAAAAGAAAATGTTTAACGATAATTTCGAGGCTGCAAAAAATAGAAAATTTGAAATTTATACCGTCAAAGAAAACGATACGTTGCTAACCATAGCCGAAAAAACGGGCGTAAATCATAAAATTATAAAAGAATACAACGGTCTTGCTTCAAATGAAATTAAGCCCGATCAAAAACTAGTCATACCTAGCGAACAAAATGTAAATTATTTGGCGGAATATATGGTAAAAAGCGGAGAGACGCTGGGTGAAGTGTCGCAAAAATTCGATGTCGCGCTTGAAGATCTAAAAGAGGCTAATACGCTAATGAGCTCAAACGGTTCTATAGGAGCTAAACTTGCCACAACCGAGTAGAGTTAAATTTATACTTTTTAGCCTATGTTTGGTTTTTTTTATGAGTGGTTGTTCGTTTTTGACTTCGCCTATGGGCGGCATAACGGGCGGCGGTTCTAAAAAAGGCGGAAGCGGTAAAATAAACTCATCTAAAGGTATGCACGAAGCCACTATGCGTCCGTATACCATAAACGGTAAAACATACTATCCTACGGTCGTGAAAGTCGGCGACAGAGCTAGCGGAGTAGCTAGCTGGTACGGGCCTGATTTTCACGGTAAAAGGACGTCAAACGGGGAAGTATACGACATGCACGCTATGACGGCGGCACATAAGACGCTGCCGATGAATACGATGGTGCGCGTGACGAATATAAAAAACGGCAAAAGTGTCGTCGTGCGCATCAACGACAGAGGTCCTTTCGTAGCCGGGCGCGTAATCGACCTTTCAAAAGCTGGCGCGGTAAAACTTGACGTATTTAATGCCGGTACGGCCCCTGTTTTACTTGAAGTCGTAGGTTTTAACGGTAACATTAGCGACAAAACTACCACTCAGGCGCCTCAGGCTAAAAATAAACCTAGCGCGCAAAGTTCAGGTATAGCTAAAACCCAGCAGCAAAGTTTTGTTGGCGGAGTCTTTATGGTGCAAATCGGCGCGTTTAAAAATTTAAGCGGCGCAAATGCGCAAAGACAACAATACGCCGGTAAATATGGTAATGGAGCGTATGATACGGTTATAAAGTCTTACGAGCTTGATGGGGGCAAGGTATATAGAGTGTTTATAGCCGGCTTTAGAAGCGAGGACGAGGCTAAAGACTTTATAAATGCCGGCCATATCGCGGGCGCGTTTTTCGTGAGAGAATAAAATGCAAAGAAAGACAAAAGAGACGGATATTAGCCTAGAGCTTGAAATTTACGGTAGCGGTAAAGCTCAGATATGTACCGGCATAGGATTTTTTGATCATATGCTTGAGGCCTTTTGCAAGCATGCGATTTTTGATATGAAGCTTGTTTGCAAGGGCGATTTGCACGTAGATTTTCATCATAGCGTAGAGGATGTAGGCATCGTTATCGGACAAGCCTTAAGAGAGAAAATTTATCCTGTTAGCGGAGTCGAGAGATTTGGCGAGGCGACGGTAGTTATGGACGAGGCTGCGGTAAACTGCGCGCTTGATCTTTCAAATCGCCCGTTTTTAGTCTATGAGAGTATAAACGAAGGCAAGGTTGGCGAATTTGACATAGAGCTAGCGAACGAATTTTTTCAGGCTCTAGCTTTTAATGCCGCGATTACACTGCACATCGCTAAAATCCGCGGACGAAACTCACATCATATTTTGGAGGCTAGCTTTAAGGCCTGCGCCGTCGCGCTAAGAAGAGCTTTAGCTAAAAACTCAAGAGTCGGCGTACCTAGCACGAAAGGCGTACTATGATAGAGATTATATTTTTAGACGTCGACGGATGCCTAACTGACGGCAAGATCGTTTATAGCCCTAACGGCGACGAGCTTAAATTTTTTGACGTTAAGGATGGATATGCTATTGAGAGCTGGCTAAAGCTCGGAAAAAAAGTCGCAATCATTACCGGCAGAAGCTCGCCTATCGTCGAAAAGAGGGCACAGGATCTGAAAATAACGCACGTCTATCAAGGCGTTAGCGATAAATTTGAAACCGCAAAACAGATACTTAAATTTGAGGGATTGGAGTTTGAAAACGCCGCTGCTATAGGAGATGATTATAACGACTATAAGCTGTTAAAAAGCGTCGGATGGAGCTTTAAACCAAAAAACGCGATCAAAGAGCTTGAGGTAAAAACGAAGCTTAATTACAAGGGCGGTAACGGTGCGGTGCGAGAGATGATAGAGATGCTTATAGACAGCGAAGGCTTAAGGCAAGAGTGGGCTAAACGTTGGTTATAAGGATATTTTATATCGTCGTTAGCGTTTTTAGCGTGGCGATGGTTTATTTGGCGATTGAGGAGCCTTATTATAGCGAGCTCTTAAAGGGCGGCGAAGTTAGCGCGGATATGCAGATGAATGCGGTTACCGACTACGAGATAAACGCCACGACGGTAAATGCTAGATACGAGGCCGATACCTGGAATAGATACGCCGAATTTGACGAATTTATAAATTTTAGGGCAGAAATCTTTAAGGATAACAAGGAGCATAACGTTAGTGCAGATAAGGCATTTTATAACGGAGGTCGCATTAAATTTAAAGGTAACGCTAAATATGCTAATAGCGAAAAATTGACGTTTTTCTCGGACGAGGTCGTTTATAGCACGGCGACGAAAGTAGCCGCGACCGAGATGCCTTTTACGATGACGCGCGATGAGGATAAGGTAGTCGGCAAGGCTTTAGTTTACGATTTTGAGCTAAAAAAGGCTTATATCAAAAAAGCGTTTGCCCTTATAGAACAAGATAGAAATAAACGGGACGAAAAATGACGAAAATAGATTTGATTAAAAAAACGGTTTTAGTTTTAGCGATCGGCGCTTTACCGCTTTTAGCGGAGCAAGTAGAGATCACCGCAGACGAGTTTTACGCCGACGAAGGTAAGCAAATAAGCGAATTTAAAGGTAATGTAAATATTAAAAAAGGTAAAGATACGCTAACTGCTAATCTCGTCGTTATACATTTTGATAAAAATCGCAATCCGCTAAAATACGTCGCTTCCGGCAATGCCAAATTTAGAGTATTTATAAAAAATAAAACATACGACGGTAGTGGTAGCGAGCTTATTTACGAGCCAACGCCGAATTTATATACGATAAACGGCAACGGCTTTTTGCACGAGATAGAAACCGATAAAAAAGTCTACGGCGAAAAGATCACGGTCAATCAAAATAGCGGTATGTATAACGTAAATAGTGGCAAAAAAGAGCCGGTTAAATTTATATTCCAGGTTGAGGATAAAAAGTGATCCGCGTTTTAAACGCAAAATTTCTTATTTCAGCGCCCGACATCTCGTTAGCTCCGCCTGCAAATTCTAGCGAAGTGGCGTTTCTGGGGCGCTCAAACGTCGGCAAAAGCAGTCTAATAAACGCCCTGGTTAATCAAAAAAGCCTAGCCAAAAGCAGCTCGACGCCGGGGAAAACGCGCCTCATAAATTTTTTCGAGGTCGAGTATGCGCGCGGCATCAAAAACGAACAGGGCGAGCTAAGCGAGGAGAGGGCAAATTTGACCTTCGTCGATCTGCCGGGCTTTGGATACGCCAAAGTGGCTAAAAGCATGCACGCGCAGTGGAGAAAAAACCTCGACGAGTACCTAAAATTTAGAGCCAATATTAGGCTCTTTGTGCATCTCATCGACTCGCGCCAGTTTGATATGCAAATAGATAGGGACGTAAACGACTATTTGCAAAGCTTCCTGCGCCCCGATCAAAAAATTTTAAATTTCCTCACAAAATCAGACAAGCTAAATCAAAGCCAAAAAAGCGCGGTTTTAAAGGTCTATTCGGGTGCTCATTTCGTTTCGGCGCTTAAAAAAACAGGCGTAGAAAAGGCAAACGAGCTTATATATCTAAACGCGCTGGGGCTGTAATGAAATCAAAAAGCCGTAGGCAAATTTTGGCATTTTTACCATCAAATTTTCTAGCTAAATTTACAAATTTAAGCGCCGCCAAGGTTAAATTTGCAAATTTAGCTAAAAACCTATAACGATGCGAACGAGTGCGGCGATGCGAAGACTGGGCGCAGAGAAGCGATTTTTAAAGCAGCTTGCTTGGGTGGCTTTTCTCATAGTTTATCAGAGTCTAACGACTATATTTGCATATCTGCCGCCTCTTATCGGGATATTTTTTACCTACATAATTATACTAACCTTGCAAAAACAAAAGACGCTCAAGGAGTTTGGCAAGGAGTGGTATTTTTGCCTATTTTACCTTACTTTTGCCGAGCAGGCACACGGGTTTGCGCTCTTTTCGGCAGTGATCGCGTTTATGCTTTTTTATCATTTTATGTCTGACTGGCTCATCGTTACGCTAAAATCAAGGGAGCTTTTGGTAGCGGGATTCGTCGCTAGCGGTTATGTTTGGACTTGTGCTACTAGCTCTTTTATCTCTTACGCAGCAAATTTACCGATGCTAAAATTTGACTACGAGTACCTTATCTACATCGGCGTGGAGTCTGTTTTGGCGGTAGTTTTGTTTAGGGGGCGCTTATGAGGATGCGCATAGTCTTTGGCATCATATTTAGCGTCTGGGTGCTTTTGCTGGTGCGCGTTTATTATCTCAGCGTTAAATCAAACGACTTTTACGAGGAGATCGCTGAGCAAAATGCGGTAAAAACGCAGTATCTAGCTCCAGTCAGGGGGCTGATTTTAGACGCCAAAGGCCGTCCGATGGCGGTAAATCGCCTCGGTTTTTCCGTCGCGTTAAAGCCGCATCTAAGCGGCAAGAGGGCGGAGATTTTAGATGCCGAGCTTGCAAATTTGCAAAATTTATTCGATGACCTAAACGTCACGAAACTGAAGCGCGAATACGTCAAGGCCGACTCGCCTTATAATCAAGACTTTATTCAGATTATCGATTTTATGGATTACGACAAGATGATACCGCGTATAGCCGAGCTCTCGCTGCGAGAAAATTTGGAGGTCAAGCCGGCATCCAAGCGCCACTATCCCTACAATAACCTAGCTTCGCACATCATCGGCTACGTCGGTCGCGCAAATCAGCAAGACGTCGAGTCTGATCCCGTCGCAAAGCTAACCAATCACACGGGCAGAAGCGGCACGGAGCGCTTTTATAACTCCGTTTTGCAGGGGCAAGAAGGCGTACGAAAGGTAAAGGTAAACGCACTAAATCAGGAGGTCGAGGAGATATCCGTGAGCTATCCGCAAAGCTCGGACATCTCGCTCACGATCGACCTTGAGATGCAAAAATACATAGAGGAAATTTTCGGCGATAACGCGGGCGTTATCATCGTGATGGACGTGAGAGACGGCTCGATACTGGCTGCCGGTAGCTTCCCTGAGTATGATTTAAACCCGTTTGTTACGGGGTTATCGCAGGCTAAATGGGACGAGCTTGTTAAAAGTATCGATCATCCCTTTACAAATAAACTCGTAAACGGCCTTTATCCGCCGGGTTCGGTTATAAAAATGGGCGTGGCGATGGCGTTTTTAGATACTGGCAAGATGAACCGCTCCGACGGGTATTTTTGCTCTGGTTCGTTTGAGCTTGGAGGGCGAAATTTCCGTTGCTGGAACGTCTACGGACACGGTTTTATGGATATGAACTCGGCCATACGAGAGAGCTGCGACGATTATTTTTATAAAGGCAGCTTAAAGGTCGGTATCGACGCTATAACCCCGGTTTTAGAGCGGCTGGGTTTTGGGCAAAAAAGCGGGGTGGATCTGCCAAATGAATTTGTCGGTATCGTGCCCGGACGCGAGTGGAAGATGCAAAAATACGCTCAGCCGTGGTATCAGGGCGAGACGCTGATTACCTCGATCGGACAGGGCAACTTCCTCGTGACGCCGATGCAGGTGGTGCGCTATACGGGTATCCTGGCGACGGGGAAAAATATCGTCCCGCATTTTTTACGTAGCGTAAACGGCGAGGAGGTTAAATTTGAGCCTACCGATGATATTCTCACGCCGTTTGAGAAAAAGCAGTTGCCGTATGTCCAAAAGGCGATGTATGAGGTCGTAAATCATAAAAAAGGTACCGCGCATAAATATTTTAAAGAGGCAAAACTCACGCTAGCGGCAAAAACGGGTACCGCGCAGGTCGTGGGTATCTCGCAGGCCGAAAAAAAGCGTATGAAAGAAGAGGACATGGAGTATTTGCGCCGCTCGCACGCGTGGGTCACGACCTACGGGCCTTACGAGGAGCCTAGATATGCCGTTACCGTTATCATCGAGCACGGCGGACACGGCGGTTTGGCTGCCGGACCTCTAACGGCTAAAATCTTTAATAAACTACTAGAAATGGGCTACATCGATCAAAAATACGAAATCACCTCGCTAGCAGATACCGAAGCGGCAGCTGCGGAAAAAAAGAAGAAAAACTAAAATCCAGCCTTCAAATTTAAA
>CAUPYN010000100.1:0-7186 GCA_963515575.1 uncultured Campylobacter sp. | reverse complement strand
ATATCCAAAGCCGCCTTCTCTTAGCAAATTCACTGCGCCGCATCCTTGCTTTGCGTATTTGCCGCTGCAAAAATTTCGGTCGCCTTTTTGCTATAAACTCCGCCTTCAAAAACGAAAATCGCAGGCAAAATTTGAGCTAGGGATTTTGAGCTTTTTTTAGCCTCGATGAGTGCTAAATTTGCCGCGCCGTCCGCTTTTGGATGCACGAAGCAAAGCCTAGTAAGCGTAAATTTAAACTCGCTCAAACAAAGTAAAATTTCAGCTAGGCGCTTAGCGTCGTAACAAAAGCTAAAAACTCCGCGCGGCTTTAGGAGCGAATTTGCCCTACCTACAAGCTCTCTAAGGGGCAAATTTTCGCTGTATCTAGCGGTGCGAAGGTGTTCGTTATCGCTTTTTTTTGCGCCGTCGTGGTAAAATGGCGGGTTTGAGACGATGAGATCATATCTTTTTTCGCTCTTAAATTTAGCAAAATCAGCCGTTATAAACTCAGCTTCAAGCCCGTTTTGGCTAGCGTTTGCGGCGGCTAAATTTACGTTAGCTTCTAAAAAATCAAGCAAGCTAAGCGAAATTTTAGGAAAATCGCGCTTTAAAAGCAGTCCCAAAACCCCGCTGCCGCAGCCAACTTCTAGCACCTCGCCGCGTACTCCGCCCTCACGGATGAAGTCATACAAAAACATCGTATCGCTGTTGTAGCGGTAGCCGTTTTTAGGCTGAGTGATTATCATCTATAGACCTTTATGATAAAGCCCTGCTTATCCTCGGATGTTATTATGTCGTTGCTGTACGATATGCGCGAAAAGTCGCCGAATTCGTCTTTTATCAGCTCTCCGGCGACCTTAGCGCGCTCCTTGCCGATACCGAAATTTGCATACGAATCGATCTTTTCAAGTTCGTCTTGAGGAATGGTTTTTGCTACTTTTGAGGTGGCGATAAAGTTACCGCGGCTCACTATCGGCGTGATTTCAAAATAATAATTTGAATTATAACTCTGCAAAAAGTCGCTTACTTTATTTTTGCACGTTTGCGTCGGCTTATCAGAGCCCGCGCTCATATCCGTACACTCGACAGAGGCGATGAAAACTACTTTTTTAGGCACTTCGGCTCTAAAATTTAGCTGAATTATCTTTTTTAAGTTTTCGTTTTCGCTCATTAGCTCCTCGTTTTTAGCCATTATTTGCGCTACTTCGCCCTTTGCGAGATTTCTTTGCGCGCTGGTTTTAGCTAAATTTTCCTTTGTTTGATTTAGGTTTTGCGCCTCGTTTAGCGCTTGCTTTTTTAGCTCCGCTATCTCCTCGTCTTTTTTTGCTATTTGGTTTGTTAGCTCGTTTATTTGCTCTTTGAAGCTCTCGTTTGATTTTAGATTTTCATCGACTAGAGCGGTAATTTTATTGTTTAAAATTTTATAGTTTTGGATATTTTTTTTACCGGCAGCGATCTCGTCTGCTAGCAGCTCTTTTTGGGCGATTAGCGATTCGTTTAGCTCCGAGATTTTGGCGTCTGATCTTTGCAAAAGCTCGTCTTTTTTAGCCGCTTGCTCTACTAGCTCGTCTATTTTGGCTTGATAGTCGTTTTGAGTGCTAATCGCGTTTTGACGAACATTTTCGAGTTCTATTTTTAGCGCATCTATTTGAGCTAAAAGCTTTTGCGATTCTTTTTCAAAGTCTTGCGCTTGTTTTTCTATTTTCGCGTTTAGCTCGCTATTTGCCGTATTTAGCTCGTCATTTACCGCTTTTAGATTATCTTTTGATTCGGCCTTTTTATTTGCGATTTCAAGACTTGCTTCAAGCTCGGTTATTTTTCTTTTGCCCGCATTGAGCTCTTTTTCTAGCGATGAAATTTGATTTTTGTTAGAGCTTTGTAGGGATGAAATTTGAGCGTTAAATTCGCTCGAAACCCTCTTTATCTCGCTATCTTTTAGCCCTAGTTCGCTCATTAGCCTTGCGTTTTCGTTCTTTAGTTTCGCCGCCTCCGCCGTTGCCGTTTTTAGCTCATTTTCAAATTTTGCCTTGCTAGTTAGTGCTTCGTTTTTTAGCGCTTCGTTTTGAACTTCTAGCCGTTTTAGCGCATTTTGATTTTCGTTTTGCGTTTTAGCGCTTGATTTATCAAATTCGCTCTGCTTTTTTTCAAGCTGGGCTTTTAGATTTTTTATCTCTGCTCGTAGCGAAGTTAAATTTTGCTCTAAATTTTTTTTTTTCTTGTTTTGTTATTGCTCTTTGGTTAGTTTTTTTTTTAGCTCATCGATCGCGCTTAGACGCTGTTTGTCGTTAGCGCCGGCGGCTTGCTTTCGCCTGGCTTCCAGCTCGGCTTTTTGTTCGTTTAGCTGATTTGTTATCTCTAGATTTTTACCGACTAGATCAAGGTTATCATCATATAGAAGCTTGTTTTGCGCGCGCAGGACGCGGATTTGTTCTTTTAGCTCGGACTCGTTTCCCAAAACGGGCGCATCGGTATCGTTTGCGTCAAATTTTTTTTCATCCATTAAATTTGACGAAATATGATTTTCCGGGGTTAAATTTTTATCGTCTTTAGCCTGCGCAAGCTCGTCTTTAGGTAGTTCCTCGACATTCATTACCTGCACGGCGAGCTGTTTTGCGCTCTGATCGCCGCCTTGTTTAGAAAACTCGAAATACAAATAATAACCGCCAAGCGTAAGCAAGCAACCGCAGATAAAAAATAAGACTAAATTTAACGCTCTCAACTCTACTTTTCCTTGATGTTTTGAACTACCTTATGCGCGTGGTTTAGCGCTAGCACTATCGATCCGCCGTTTTTTAGCACGATGTCGCCGCCGATATATAGCCCGCCGACGCTGCTTTCGTAGTGCTCGTTTACGATAGGATCTTTATCCGCGTCAAGCTCTACTCCGCATTTTTGTAAAAAATCAACCGGGGTCGAGCCGCCGATAGCGTAGACGACTCTGTCGTAGACTCTGATTTTGCCGTTTGAAAAGTGCGCCCTAACGCGTCCTGATTCGTTTTCTATCTCGGTGATATCGTGATTTAGGCGGACTTTTAACTTATTTGCCTTCTCCAGCTCCCAAAGAGCGGCTAAATTTACGTCGTTTACGCGACTAAATTTGTCCTTGCGGTATGCTAGCGTGGTTTTGTTGTATTGGCACAGCTCGATAGCGTACTCTACGGCCGAGTTTCCGCCGCCAACGACTAGCACCTTTTCGCCGCTGGAACAGGAGTTTAGATTAAAATTTACGACTCCATTTAGCGAAGGCGGGATTTTATAGTTCGGCTTGTTTGGACGTCCCATTTTACCGATGCTTATCATCACGTTTTTGGCCTTGTAGTCGCCCTTTGCGGTATGTACGAAAAACAAACCGTCCTTTTTTTTCACGCTTTCGACCTCGGAGTTAAAAACCGCTTCTATCTCGTCGTGGTCTAGCAGCTTATCAAAATAATCAAGCGTGCTTTCTTTCGTGCCGTCTTCAAAGGATACGATGCCGTGAATAGTGCTATCCTGACCTTTGTACTCCTTATCCACGCGCTTGTTGTCTTTGTAAAATTTACGTATCGTTTGACTGTGGTTGTCGCCCTTTTCGAGAAGCAAGACTTTTTTTAATCCGTTCGCCCTAGCCTCTACGACGGTCGCGATACCGCAAGGACCGCCGCCGATAACGATAATATCGTAAACATCGCTCATTAATTTTCTCCGATTTTGATAATTTTTCATTAATGTAGCGAAAATTGGATTAAATTTTAAGAAATTCGCGAAATTTGGGGCAAATTTAATTTAAAAGCACAAAAAGCGGCTAAATTTAAAAGAAAAAGGCTGGCGGGAGCAAATTTGACTCGTTTAGATTCCGTAAATTTACGAGCCAAATTTGAGCCTTGCTAAATTTTATAAATTTAACGCGTCAAATTTAATAGGCGTAAATTTCATCAAAATTTACGCCCGCTAGAGCTAAATTTTCTTTAAAAACTCAGCGATTAAAAACGCGAGTTCTAGTGACTGATCGGCATTTAGGCGCGGATCGCATTGCGTTTCGTACCTGTGGGCTAGATCGTTTTCGTTTAGTTTAAACGATCCGCCCGTACACTCGGTCACGTCCTGACCCGTCATCTCTAGATGCACGCCGCCCGCATGCGTGCCTTCTGCTCTATGTATTTCAAAAAAGCTCTGTACTTCGGTTAGGATCTTGTCAAATTCGCGCGTTTTGTAGCCGTTTGCGGCTTTTATCGTATTGCCGTGCATCGGATCGATGCTATAGACGATATTTAGGCCTTCGCGTTTTACTTCGCGTAGGATTTTCGGTAACCGCTCGCCGATTTTATCCGCGCCCATTCTAATTATTACGTTTAGTCTGCCTGCTTCGTTTTGAGGATTTAGTGCATTTGCGAGTGCGATGACGTCCTGCGCGGTGGCGTTTGGCCCGATCTTGACGCCAAGAGGATTATGTACGCCGCTTAGAAAATGCACGTGAGCGTCGTTTATGCCGCGAGTGCGCTCCCCGATCCAGAGCATATGCGCCGAGCAGTCGTACCAGTCGCCGGTGAGGCTATCCTCTCTAGTGAGCGCCTCCTCGTACGGCAGTAAGAGCGCCTCGTGCGATGTGTAGACCTTAGTTTCGCTAAGCGCGGGAGTATTTGAGGCATTTATGCCGCAAGCCCCCATAAACGCTAGAGTTTGGCTTAGCTGCCTGGCTAGCTCGCCGTATTTAGCGTCAAGCTCGGGCTTTTTGATAAAGCCTAAGTTCCAGCGATTTACCTCGTGAAGATCGGCTAGACCGCCGCGAGAAAAGGCGCGAAGCAGGTTCATCGTGGATGCGCTTTGATAATAAGCCTCGATCATGCGGTTTGGATCGGGCACGCGGGCATCCGGGTTAAATTCAAAGCCGTTTATGATGTCGCCGCGGTAGCTGGGTAGCTTTACGCCGCCTTGCTCCTCGTAGTCCGAGCTTCTAGGCTTGGCAAACTGACCCGCCACGCGCCCTACTTTTACGACGGGGCAGCGTCCGGCAAAGGTTAAAACGATCGCCATTTGTAGCATCACTTTAAACATATCGCGGATATTTACGGCGTTAAAATTTGAAAAACTCTCCGCACAGTCGCCCCCTTGGAGCAAAAACGCCTCGCCGTTGCAAACTTTAGCCAAATCTTGTTTTAGGTTTCTAGCCTCGCCCGCAAAAACTAGCGGCGGCATCGTTTTTAGTTTATCCTCGGCCTTTTTTAGCAAGACCTCGTCGGGGTAGCTTGGCTGCTGCAAGATATTAAATTTTCTCCACGAATCTCTGCTCCACATCTTTAAACCTTTTTTAAAAATAACCCCGATTTTAGCTAAAAGAAATTTTATTACAGATAAAATTTCAAATTTTAGCTTCAAATTCGCATTTTTTCGCCGCATAAGCTCTGCTTAACGACAAATAAATATAATTTCGCCAAAAAAGCGGAAAAATGAAGGACAAAAATCAAACCAAAATCGGCTTAATCTACGGCCTGTCGGTATTTATTATCTGGGGCGTTTTTCCTATTTATTTTAAACAACTTGGCGCGCTTTCAGCCACCGAGATCGTCGCTCACCGCATCGTTTGGTCGGTGCTGTTTTTGTTTTTACTGCTTAAATTTAGCCGCAAACTAGGCGCCGCAAAGAAAATTTTAAGTAACAAAAAAACTACGTTTTGGCTGTTTGTCACGGGGCTTTTAATCGCCGTAAATTGGTGGACCTTCGCCTACGCCGTAAATATCGGAAAAATCGTGGAAACCAGCCTGGGATACTTCATAAATCCGCTCGTAAATATGCTCCTTGGCGTGCTGATTTTAAAAGAAAAGCTATCGCGCGCGGGCAAATTTGCCGTCGGCATCGTCTTTGTCGCTATCGGAGTGCAAATTTACGACGCGGGCGGCCTGCCTATCATCTCTATCGTTTTACCTATAACGTTTGGATTTTATTCGCTTATCAGAAAGCGCCTTAGCGTGCCATCTTTAGAGGGGCTTTTCGTCGAGACTGCGCTCATCGCTCCTATCGCGCTTGTTGCGCTATTTTTCGTAGCCGCTAGCGGGCAAAATCACTTTAGCTTTTCGTGGTTTGGGCTTTTGATCGCTCTTTGCGGGCCTGCGACCGTAGTGCCGCTTTTGCTTTTTAACTCGGCGGCTACTAGGCTAAATTTGAGCACGATCGGCTATTTGCAGTATATCTCGCCTTCGATGCAGCTTTTGCTTGCCGTTTTTTACTACGGCGAGCAAGTTAGCGCGCTTAAAGCGCTGTCGTTTTTGCTGATCTGGAGCGCGCTGGCGGCGGTTAGCTTTAGCGCGATTTATAGTAAAAAAAGCAAAATTTCAGTATAACCGCAAATTTAAATCAAAAAAGGAAAAACAATGTCATCTATCGCATTTTACGCCGTCATCTGCGTCATAGCCGCGCTAGTGCTATACACGCAGATACAAAAAACAACGAGAAAGATCGACGAGAACGGTACTTTAGCAAACAACTCCCCCGAGGCCGCGCGTCAAATTTCGGTGCAAAAGTACAAGGATTTTTGCGAGATCATTAACGGCGAGCTAAGAGAACTAAAAATGAAAGCGCTCTACGATGATGCTCTAAAAAACGAGGATCTAAAGGAAAAATTTTTAGAAAGCCTAAGCGAGATGAGCAAGAAGCTGACGTTTATCGAGACGATGAACATCGCTAGAAACCCCGACAAATGGGAAAGCGAGCTCTTTGAGGTACTTAGCCGCCTAGACAATCTCGTCACGGAAAATTTCAAAGACGGCGAGCGCGCGGGGGACGAGATCAGGGAGCGTCTGGGCGCGGAGTTTAGCAAGCTGCAAAATTAAACCTTAAGTAAAAACGGGGTAATATCGCTTTTTTGATTTAACTCTATCTTTCTAAGGAAAAAACGGATGAGCTATACCAAAAAAGACCTCGTAACCGCTGCAAATTTAACCAAAGACGAAATTTACCATTTCCTAAATTTAGCCAAGGAGTTTAAGGCGCTAAACAACTCCGAGACCAAAAAAGCCAAGTCGCTCTACGGCAAAACGACCGTAAACGCCTTTTTCGAAAACTCGACTAGAACGCGAACGAGCTTTGAGATCGCGGCTAAGCGCCTAGGAGCCGACGCTATAAATTTCACCGCCTCAAGCTCCAGCACCAAAAAGGGCGAAACGCTCATCGACACCGTCCACAACATCGTCGCGATGAAAACGGACATCGTGGTCGTGCGCCACTACAGCTCGGG
>CAUPYN010000099.1:0-7222 GCA_963515575.1 uncultured Campylobacter sp. | reverse complement strand
TATATCCGCTTTTTCGATGACGTAAGACGCCGTGCGAAGATCAGGATGCGGTCTCCAGATGAGCTTTACGCGCTCGGGTAAATTCGTAAGCGCTCTAACGAAAGGCACCGAGTCCATAAGAGGCTTGGTTGTCGCGCTAACGATGATGCCTTGACCTGAGACTTGCTTGCTCTCGTTATACGTTCTCATCTCGTACGAATAGGTCGTCTCTCGAGCTAAATGTGCGTCGACGTAGTGGCTGGCTAAGCGGTCTTTTATTTCGGCTACAACCTTCATTTTGCCGTTGTTTTCGATTGGATGTGAGCGGTATAGATAGTAGCCTGCGACATTTGAGGTCGGGGTAGGAGTCCACTCAAAGCCCACTTCGGTCATATCGCTGATGGTTTTTAGGCTCTGAACGGTCGGTAAATTCGCATTTACTTGCGCTGGACCGCTAGATGATACGCATCCACTCATAACAATAGCCAAAGAGCTCGCTAAGCCCCATAAAATCAATCTTTTCATCTATATTCTCCTTGCTAAATTTACTAAGTAAGATTTCACTAAAATCATCCCAGACGGGCGCCACGAAGCTTATTTGCCCGCCCGTGCGCGGATGCGTGAAATACAGCCCGTAGGCGTGAAGCATCACTCGGTCGATTTTATCCTTTTCGCTCTTAAAACCGTATAAAGCATCGCCCAAAATATGGCGGTTTAGGCTAGCTAGATGCACTCTTATCTGATGGGTTCTGCCTGTAAAAAGCTTTGCCGCGATCAAATTTACACCCGCGTTTTTGCTCTGCGCGGAGCCGTCAAATTCGCTAAAAAGCAAATTCGCAAAGGCGCTTTTTGCCGCGCGGCCGTCCGAAACGATCGCCTTTTTTAGGCGGTTGGCGGGATTTCGTCCGATAGCTCGCTCGACGATGCAGTTTTGCTTGAGCGGCAAATCCGTTAGCGCTAGATAAATGCGCCCCATGCTTTTGTCGCTTAGCTGGTTTGAAAGCGCGGCGTGAGCGGCGTTATTTTTAGCCACGACGATAGCTCCGCTAGTGCCTTTATCTAGCCTGTGAACGATGCCTGCCCTACTTTGTCCGCTTAAATTCGACAGCAAAAATCTCTTTGCGCCCAGCCAGTCCACAAGCGTGGGCTCCTTGACGCTAGGAGAGGGATGGACGACTAAATTTGCCGGTTTATTTAGCACGAGCAAATCCTCGTCCTCGTAAATGATCGGCACTTCGAATTTTGCTTCAAATTTAGCCCTACCAGGCTCGTTTTGCTCAAAATTTATCTTTAAAACGTCGCCTAAATTTAGCTTTGCGGAGGGCTTAGTTAGCGGCTTGCCGTTTAGACTAACCAGCCCGCTTTTTATCAAATTTAGCGCTTGATTTCTAGCGACGCTCAGCTCGGTCGCCAAAAACGCGTCCGCCCTAGCCTGCGCATCTTCTAAAATTTTGATCTCTTTTTCCGTCATTTTTAGATTTGTTTCCTTTAAAATGATATAATCGCTCAAAAAAGGCAAATTTTTGATAAGACTCGATAGGCGAATTTTAACCCATTTTGACTTCGTTCAGCCGTTTTTGATACTTCCTATTATTATTTTATCATACATTTTGGTTTCTGAGGCAAATTCTATCCTAGCCGGCAAACAGCTTGTATATTTTGGCGTGGGACTGGCGGCGTTTTTATTTTTCTTTTTGCTTCCCATTCGCAAGATCGCCTGGCTTATACCGCTGTTTTACTGGATTTGCGTCGTGCTGCTTATTTGCGTCGATCTTTTTGGCGCAAGTAAACTGGGCGCAAAAAGATGGCTTGAGTTTCCTTTTATCCACTTTACGCTTCAGCCCTCAGAGATCATGAAACCGGCGCTTCTTTTGATGCTAGGCTACCTCATAAAACAGCACCCGCCCGGCGAAGAGGGATACGGGCTTAAAGACTTTGGACGACTTAGCCTTTATATCCTTTTGCCTTTCGCGCTGATTTTAAAAGAGCCTGATTTAGGCACCGCTTTGATACTGCTCATCGTGGGCTACGCCGTGCTTTTTATCATCGGGGTAAATAAAAAAATCTGGTTTGCGATATTTGCGGGAGTTTTGCTTGCTGCCCCTTTGATTTACGAAAATTTGCACGATTACCAAAAAAAGCGCATTACGGATTTTTTAAGCGAGGAGTCTAACTACCACGTACGCCAAAGCATCATCGCTATCGGCAGCGGCGGACTAAAGGGCAAACCAAAAGACGAAGCTACGCAGACGCATTTTAAATTTTTGCCCATTTCGACTAGCGATTTTATCTTCGCGTATACGATCGAGCGATACGGATTTTACGGCGGACTTGCGCTACTTAGCTTTTACGGCGCGCTGATAGCTCATCTACTTAGCCTAAACTACGGGCTAAAAGATGATTATTTCACCCAGACGATGACGTCTGGGATCGGGATACTCTTGTTTATCTACGTTAGCGTAAATATCATGATGACGATCGGATTTGCGCCGGTGGTAGGCATCCCGCTGCCGTTTTACAGCTACGGCGGCAGTAGCTTCGTTACTTTTATGTGCCTTTTTGGGATTTTGCAAAATTTGCTCGCGTTTCGCTTTGATCCGACCTATAGGCTTGTTAAATTTAAAATTTAACCGACGTAATTTATCTTTGCGGTGCGGTATCTTTAAGCGCCGCGCGAACGCTCTAAGAGCCGTTTTTATCCTATGTTTTTGCGATTAGGAACGAAATTTAAAGCGTGAAAGCTCTGGGGTGCAGTTTTATTAGGTAAATTCGACTCACAGACGCTTGCCTACGAGGCGGCTTACGAAAACATAGCCGCAGCCTTGACGCTCTAATAAATTTTACTAGCCTCGGTTTTAGTCAAATTTAGCATTTTTATCGCTTGCGGTCTTAACTGACGCTAACGCCGAATTTTGCCCGCGCTCTTAACAGATCCTCCTCGCAGTCGATACCGATACTGTCGCTTTGCACTTCAAGCATGAGGATTTTCTCGCCGTTTGATAGAGCGCGCAGTTGCTCGAGCTTTTCGGTATTTTCTAGGCTTGAGGGCGCAAATGAGCAAAATCTTTTTAAATTTGCCGCACTGTAGCCGTAGATACCCAGATGCGCTTTGTACGCGTCAAACGGCGCGCGGTCAAACGGGATGCGCGAGCGCGAAAAATATAGCGCGCAGCCAGCGTCGTCGGTTACTACTTTGACTAAGTTTTTATCGTCCGCTAGCTCGCTGCCCACAAATTTAAAACACGAAAACATAAATGCTCTCTCCGCGTTTTTCTCGCAAAATTCTCTAAATTTGACGATATTTTCAGGCTCGATAAATGGCTCATCGGCCTGCACGTTTATGATGATTTCGCTATCTTTGACGCCGAGTATTCCCGCCGCTTCATTGATGCGGTCGGTTCCGCTTTGATGCGCCCGGCTCGTCATCACAGCTTTAAAGCCGAATTTTTGCGCGATCTGCACCACGCCCTCGTCGTCTGCGGCGATCACGACCTCGTCAGCCGCGCTCACCCTGCGCGCTGTAGCGACAAACATCGGCACGCCGTTTATCTCGCGTAAAATTTTATTAGGCATTCGCGTCGAAGCGAGCCTTGCAGGGATGATGATCATCGCTCGATCCAGGCTAAAATTTTAGCCTCTATGTCGCTCTTTGCGGAGATTTCGTTATGCACGGCGGCTTTTGCAAATAGCGACTTTATCGCGCCGGGCACTTCGTCGTTAAACTCCGCCGCCAAGGTCTCAAGCCCGCTTTTTTCGTCTTTTAGAGTTTCGTTTTTTAGCGCCTTAAACATACTTGGAGCAAATTTGACCCAGTGCGCGGTCGACGTTATCACGCACGGACACGTCAAATTTGTCGCCGCTTTAAAGCATGTAGCCGTGTGCGGATCGACGGCGACGCCTTTTGCCGCCCACTCTTTTATGTATTTCTCGCACTCCGCGTCGCTGCAAAAATCAGCGTCAAAGTCATCTTTTAGCGCGTTTAGTTCGCCGCTTGAAAGCTCGTAAAAGCCATTGCTCGCTAGACTATCCATCAGCTCTTTGGTTCTCACGGCGCCGAATTTATCAAAAAGCAGTCTCTCGACGTTTGAAGAGATCAGGATATCCATCGCGGGACTGATCGTCTTAACCAGGCTTTTGCCGCGCAGATCGTATCGCCCCTGCGTGAAAAACTCGGTAAGGATGTTATTTGCGTTTGAGACGATTTTGATTTTACCGATTTTCGCGCCCATTTTTTTGGCGTAGTATGCGCCCAATGCATTGCCGAAGTTGCCGCTAGGCACGACGATGTCAAACTCGCCCTTTAGCGCGCCCGTTTTTAGCAGATAAACGTAGGCATAAACGTGATAGATGATCTGAAACAAAATCCGCCCGAAATTTACCGAATTTGCCGCCGAGAGCGAAAGTCCGGCTGCACTTAGGCGCTCTTTAAATTTATCGCTAGCCAGCAAGCTTTTTAGCGCGCGCTGCGCATCGTCGAAGTTACCCTCGATACCGATTACCTTGAGGTTTGCGGCGTCCGCGTTTATCATTTGTAGGCGCTGCACCTCGCTAGTGCCGTCTTTTGGGTAGAGGCAGACGACTTTGACGCCGGGCGCGTCCGCGAATGTCTCTAGCGTCGCAGGTCCGGTGTCGCCGCTAGTAGCGCACATTATGAGGTATTTTTCGCCTCTTTTTGCGGCTAGCTCGCTAAGTAGCGCGCCAAAAGGCTGCAAAGCCATATCCTTAAACGCGCGCGTAGGACCGTGATAAAGCTCGTTTATGTAGAGGTTTTCGCCGATTTTTCGCACTTGCACTGGATTTTGCGGATCGTCAAATCTCTCGTACCGCTTTACCGCCCGCTCAAACATCGCCGCATCAGCGTCAAATCCGAATTTCTCTATGATTTTCAGAGCTATTTGTGCGTAGGTTAAATTTGCCGCCTCTGCAAAGAAATTTACGTCCAGCTGCGGCAGCTGCGTCGGTGCGTAAAGCCCGCCGTGAGCGGAGCTAGGGCTTAGTAGCGCCTGGCTAAATTCTACGCTTTTTAGGCTCTCGCCCGCATTTGCTCTAGTTTGAAATAGCTTCATTTACTTTCCTTTTTTATCCATTTTTTGTATTTTTTGCTAGCTTTGTCCGCCTTAAAAGCGACCATCTCAGGCAGCTCGTAGTCATGATGTTTCTCGATAAATTTAGCGACTTTTTTAAATTTAACCGCGGTTTTTATGAGCAAAACCCGCTCCTTTTCGTCCTTTATCTCGCCTTCCCAAAAATAAACGCTATTTGCCTTAAAAACGCTAACGCAAGCGGCAAATTTAGCTTTTACGAGCTTTTTGGCTAGAGTTTTAGCCGCGTCCTTATCGGCGCAAGAAGTTAGTACGAATTTCATTAAAGCATCCCTAAATTTTTAGCAGATTATAGAATTTTCTCTTTGATAATTCGTTTAAATTTATCCGCCAGCGTCGTTTTTAGCGCGATGACGGAGAGCGGCAGACCAAATTCATCCATCTTTACGGCATCTTTTCGCGTAACCAAAAGCGAGGTCGCGCCGTAGCGCTCTAGGATCCCCGCTAGCTCGTCCCGCGAAAACGCGTAGTGATCTGGGTAAATCTCGCGCCCTACGCAAAGACTAAAATAAGGCTCCAAGCGCTGCGGATTTGCGATAGCGGCGACCAAAACCATCTTTGGCGTCGGGTCTAAAATTTCGCTTGTGCGAATAAAATCCTCACCCTCTTTTACGACGTAGTCGGCTTTGGCGTAAAATTTGCTCGGGTAGCGATACGCGCCGCTAGGCAGGACGAAATCAAAATACGGCTTTGATGAGGGGCGGATCAGGACGTTAAATTTTTTGATGTGAAATTTACCGAAACCGTCATCTAGCAGCACGTACTTTGCGCCTAAATTTAGGGCTTCTTTTATCGCGATATCGCGGTTTTCGCTCACGATGACGTTTGCGTTTTTCACGCTTTTTGCGTACTCCATCGCCTCGTCGCCGCTAGCCGTGACGCCCACCAAAATTTCGCCCGAGATCGCGACCTTGACGAGTCCGCTTGAAGCTCTGCCGTAGCCTCGCAAAATGACGACGCCGCCCTCAAATTCGTTTAAGATAGCAATACCAAGCGGCGTCTTTCCGCTGCCGCCTAGAGTTAAATTTCCGATGCTGATAATCGGCAAGCCAAAATCCTCGGCTCGGCTAAATTTAGCCTTTAAAATCACGCCCGCGCAGTAAAGCGCGCTTAATGGCAAAAGCGCTATAGCTAGGCACTTTTGCCATAAATTCGGAGCGTAAAAATACTCCTGCGCAAAGGCGTAAATTTGGCGCTTAAGCACGAGTTCTAGCTATCTCTAGCATAGTCTCGCACACGCGGTGCGCCTCCTCGTCGCTAAGCGCGTTATAAACCGGAAGCGAAAGTACCTGCTGATACGTCCTTAACGCGTTAGGAAAAGAATTTACCTTAAGCGAATATTTACTTTTATAGTAGCTTAAAAGATGCATAGGCTTATAGTGAAGCGCCGTATGGATGCCGCGCTCTAGCAGCTCTTTGGCGAACCCGTCGCGATTTTTGTCGATTTTGATGATGTACTGGATATATATGTGATCGCGTTTTTTGATAGGAAGCGATAAGTGCGGGCAGTCTGCTAGCGCCACGTCGTACAGCGCGGCAATAGCGCGGCGGCGCTGGATAAATTTATCGTTTTTTTCAAACTGAGCCATCGAGTATGCGGCGCAAAGTCCGGTTAGATCGTATTTTACTCCGATATCCACGACATCGTAGATATAGCCTAGGTTGCCGTCTTTATCTATGCCGCCTTTTACGATGGCGTAGTTGCGTAGCAGCCTAGCGCGCTCTGCGATAGCATCGTCGTTAGTGAGCATAAATCCCGCCGTCGCGATTGGATTAGTCATTTGCGAATGCATATTAAAGCAAGAGACAAGCGAGCGCTTATCAGAGCCGATTTTGACGCCGTTATACGTTAGTCCTATAGATTTTCCCGCATCGCTTAGCACTTTTATTTCGTATTCGTTAGCGATGGCGTATATCTCGTCCATATCGGCAGCTTGCCCGCCTATATGATTTACGAAGATTCCTTTTAGCTTTTTGTGATTGTGGATTTTTAGCGTATTTCTTAGAGACTCGGCATTCATATTAAAGTCGTCTTCGTTTATATCGACAAATATCGGCTCGGCGTCAAAATGCCTAATCGCCTGCGCGACGCTAGGGGTAGAATTTACCGAGCAGATGATCTTATCGCCGCGCTTTAGATC
>CAUPYN010000098.1:0-7231 GCA_963515575.1 uncultured Campylobacter sp. | reverse complement strand
AGGCTCGCCCATCCACCACGCGGGCATCTGCCAGATCACGGCATCCATCCATAGAAATTTCTCTACCTCGCCCTCTAGGTCGTAGCCCTCATGTATCGTAGTTTCGCGCGTTTCGTGCCCTAGGGCTTCCAGCGTATTTTTGGCTAGCTCGTGCAAGGTTTTGCTTAGCTTGCCGCCATTGCCGTTAAACGGCGCTCCGCCGTTGATAAGTAGTATTTTCATCTTTTATCCTTTTGATTAAATTTATTCGTTAGCGGCTTACCGCATCTAAATTTAAATTCTGCCTTGCGCCTTATATGCGAACGCAAGCGTAAATTTTACAAAGCGCTTATTGCTAAATTTTACTTTCGCGCCGCAGTTTAGCGTCCTAAAATTTCAAATTTATCGCCGTGCACCGCGATCGCTTCAGCGTTATTTATCGGCGTCAAATTTAGCTTGCTGCCGTAAATTTTTAAAATTTCGCCGCTATGTGCTTTTGTCAAATTTACACGCAGCAAAAATCAACAAATACCTAAAATGCTACAAATTTTCATTTCCCACGCGATAAGCCCCACTCTTGCTAGCTTAAATTTACCCCAGCGCCACGTAATCAGCGGGCAACGGCGTGATAACGCTGATAAAGATAAAATCCTCCTTGCCGGTGTTTTTCATGCCGTGGCACTCGCCCTTAGCCGAGATCACCACATCGCCCTTTTTGACCGAGACTTGCCTGTATTTAGCGGGTCGCTCACTCTTAAAATTTACCTGCTCGCCGTTATCCAAAAGTCCGCCCGCCGTCTTTTCGGCCTCGCTCGTACCCTCTTTGCTAAGATAAAACACGCCCTCGCCTTGCAAGCACACCCACACGTCGTCGCTTTTAGTGTGTGCGTGCACCGCGACTTCTTGGCCGGCTCGCACGACCCAGACCGCGCAGCTAGTGGCGTCCGTCTCGCAAAATATCGTTTTTCTCGCCTTTTCTCCGCTCTTTGCGACCTCGCTTACGTGATAAATTCGCTTTTTCATTTTTGCTCCTTTTTCGTTCATTTTAGCCGCGCAGAGTGAATACGGCGTGAAATTTAAGTGGATTTGAGCTAAAATCAAAGCCAAACTTTAGCGCAAAACGGAAAAACGATGCAATAAAATCCAAAAAAATTGTGGTCGGGTAGGTTTAGCGGTGAGAGTAGCGAGCTTTTGGCGGAGTTTAACGCCTCGATCGGCTTTGATAGGGCGCTTTGGCAGGAGGACATCGCGGGCAGCAAGGCGCACGCAAGAATGCTCGGCGCCTGCGGGATTTTAAAGCCTGAGGAGAGCGAAAAGATCGTCGCGGGGCTTGACGCCGTGTTTGAGGAGATAAAAAGCGGTAAATTTGAGTTTAAAACCGCCGACGAGGACATTCATATGGCGGTCGAAAAGCGCCTAAGCGAGCTCATCGGAAGCGATCTTGGCGGCAGGCTACACACCGCGCGCAGCAGAAACGATCAGGTCGCGCTTGATTTTCGCCTCTACGTGCTTAAAAGCGGTGTCGAGATCTCCGAAAAAATCCGCGAGCTAGTCGCTGCGCTACGAGATATCGCTAGCAAGCACGCGGACACGCTGATGCCAGGCTACACGCACCTTCAGCACGCCCAGCCCGTGAGCCTTGCCTATCACCTGCTAGCTTATGCGTTTATGTTTCGCCGCGACTACGAGCGCTTTACTAGCTCGCGCGAGCGAAATAACCTCTGTCCGCTGGGCTCGGCTGCGCTTGCGGGCACGCCGCATCCTATAAACCGCGAGCTGGTCGCGCAGCAGCTAGGCTTTGCGGGAGTGACGCCAAACGCGATGGATAGCGTCAGCGACCGCGATTTCGCGCTGGAGATTTTGTTTAACGTAAGCGTGCTGATGACGCATGCGTCGCGCCTGTGCGAGGAGCTAATCTTGTGGAGCTCGCAGGAGTTCGGCTTTGTCACGATCAGCGACGCCTACAGCACGGGCAGCTCGATCATGCCGCAGAAGAAAAACCCCGACGTCGCCGAGCTAATACGCGGCAAAACGGGGCGCGTAAACGGCAATCTCGTCGCGCTGCTAACGGTGATGAAGGGCTTGCCGCTAGCCTATAACAAGGACATGCAAGAGGACAAGGAGGGCGTTTTCGACAGCGTCGCCACCGCGCTTGCGAGCCTTGAAATTTTAAAACAGATGCTAAAAACGGCTAAATTTAACGAGCAAAATATGCTAGCAATGACGCGCCGCGGGCACCTCACGGCAACCGATCTAGCCGACTATCTCGTGCGGGAGAAAAACGTGCCGTTTCGCCAGGCGCATTTCATCACGGGCAAGGCGGTGGCGTATGCGGAAAATTTGGGCTTGGATTTAAGCGAGCTAAATGCGCAGCAGCTTGCAAGCGTGGATGAAAGCTTGGACGCGGGCGCGGTTAAATTTCTTGATCTAAACGCTTCTAAGGAAGCGCGCAAGTCGCAGGGCGGAACTGCAAACGAGAGCGTTGCGGCGCAGATTGAAATTTTAAACGGGTGGCTGAAAGATAAATAAATTTTAAAATTTATCGCCAAAAGGCGAAAATTTAATTATAATTATAGAAAAATTTAAGGAGGAAAGGATGTTTGGAAGCGGCTATAAAAAAGAGCTAGAGAGCAAAAATGCGGCTCTATCGCAGGAAAACGAAAGTCTAAAAGCGCAGATAAAGCAACTGCAAAGCGAGCTGGAAGCCGCAAAATCAAGTGCGACGAGCGAGCATAACGAGCCAAAAACCAACGAAAATGCTACGAAACTTCTGCTGGCTAGCTACGCCGACGGTATAAATTTCTTGCAAGGTACGATGGAAGAAAACCTAAAAATGCTCGAAAATATAAACGAGCTAAATAACCTAACGTTTACTAAGACGGGCGAGTTGCGCGAACAGACGAGCTTTATCGTTAGTTCGATGGAAAACGTCCAACAAATGAGCGGCGACCTGCAAAACGATGCCTCGTCACTAAATAACAGCGTGATGTCGATCGTGGAGATTATAAATCTCATCAAAGATATCTCGGATCAGACGAATTTGCTAGCTCTAAACGCGGCTATCGAGGCGGCTCGCGCGGGCGAGCACGGACGCGGATTTGCCGTGGTGGCCGATGAGGTGCGAAAGCTCGCCGAACGCACGCAAAAAGCCACTCTCGAAGTCGAGGTGAATATAAACGGACTTAAACAAAGCTCAAATACGATGATAGGAATGAGCGAAAATTTCTCTAAAATTTCGGGCGACGTGATGCGCGTTTTGAGCGATTTTCAAGGTACTATCGCAAGCGTGAACGAAAATACGCAAAATATCTTAAATCAAACATTAAATTTAACCAACGAAGTTAACGTCAGCAACGGCAAAATCGACCATATCAATATGAAACTAAACGGATATAGAGCCGTTTTAAACGGCGAATTTGACGGCGTACCAAGCGTAGGTAGCTGCCGCTTTGGTAAGTGGTTTAACGAAAAGGTCAAAAATATCGTAAAAGACGCAAAAACGGTGCAAGATATCTCTCGAGATCACGAAAACGTACATAGCGGACTTGATAAGGCGATCAAAATTTTCGCAGATAGTAGCAAGGATAACGCCGCCGGAGTGGAAATCCTAAAAGACGTGGAAAATTCGAGCAAAGTTGGCTTTGAAACGCTTTTAGACGCGGTTAGAGCGGCTAGGAAATGATAAAATTTAACCGTCCTGGCAAAAGGTCGGCGGCGGTTAAATTTTAAAAAGATAAAATTTGCGCGTTCGCCGATGGCTTTTGGTCCTCGGCGCGCTTAGCATAAAAACTCGTCGAGCCGCCGTTACCGCTATCCGTGCGGCTTGCTGAGAGAATTTGAAATTTCCGTTTAAATTATAAATGCAAATTTAATGTATGTTTCGTGGTACGATTAAATTTGGCAAATTTGATTTGGCTCTAAAATTTAGCGTTAATTTTGTAGTTTATCCTGCTTTTTATCGGCGCTGGATTTTTGGCGAATTTATCGCATCAAATACGGCTCAAATCCTCACTTCAATCTAAAATTTTGATTTTCTTCTGCGATTTTTTGAAGTTCGTTAAGATTGTTTTCGGCTTGTTTTAAGAGCTCGTCGAATTTAAACCCTAGCATAACGATACGGTAGAGCTCGGGCTTGTTTTTCTTCCAGTTATAAAGCGTTTTCGTATCTATATTTAAAATCCCCGCTATATCTCTTTTTGATAGATTATTTCCCATTTTTAGCCTTTTTATCGGGAATTCTCGAGAAAATTTACTATCTATTCAACAAAGGAATAATTGCTATTTTATTGATTTAGTAAAGGAATTATTCCTTTGTTTGAAGTTAAGTTATGCGTGGTTAATATTTCGTAATTTTTTAAAATTTAAGGAGTAAAAATGGCGTGTTTTTTGTTTAAGACACATAATGTGGGTGACTATGCTTCAAATTTGGATTTTGATAATTCCATTTCTTGGGACCAAGGGCACAGTGATTTAAAGGCTGAGGATGTAGTTTTTATCTATTGGATAGATGAGAAAAGGTTCATTTGCGCAGCTATCGTTGATAGCGCTTACTTTAATGATAAAGACGACAATAGATGTTATTTAACAAAGTTGTGGAACATAAAAGAGAGCGATAGTGACGCTATTTTAAATAATAAAAGTGATTTTAAAAGTTTAGTGGCACAAAGCGATAAAATTAAAATTGCGGATAATAGTTTAATCGATGTTCTATTGGAAACTTATAAAAATAATGATGTAAATTTAAAAAGAGTGTTAAATGTCTGACTTTACAAAATATAATGATATGGACATGATTTATATTGTAGATACTTTTTTATACAACAATGACGATGAGTGTAAAAGGCTCCTCGGGATATTTTTGGGTACTGAAAACCAGGATGTTATAGAGAGATATTATGATAAATTGCAGGAATTGCGAGAAAGAGAATATTTTGATCCAGAAAAATTTAGTTTAGGGCTTACTTGGCATTGGGGCGCATTTTTTAGTGGTTTTTTATTTTATTGGTATAGAAGACAATACGGGATGATGCCAATAGTTTTTTTATTGATGTTTATTGGTTTGCTTCCAAGTTTGATGACTTCAGCCGCTTGCGCATATTCGAGGGTGCTAAATAGCTTTTATTCTACGATTATCAAGGGTTTAGAAAATAAGGAATTTCAAAAAAATTTTAAAAAGATCGTCAATAATGATATAGGCGACAGTAGCGCCTTTGAACGTAAATTAATAGAAATTAGTTCAGCTAAAGATGATTTAGAGGAAGATGAGGTAGTGTGTGAAATAATCTGTGATACAGCAATGTCGTATATAGAGGCAGAATTAGAAAAACGAGGCGGTGTTGACAATAGAGCAATAGTCTTCGTAGTTTTGCTTTTTATTATTGTATGTATAATTGTTGTCGCAAATATATAAGTTTTAAATTTATAACTATTATTTGAGCAGTATAAAAAAGTTTGAAGAACAAAAGGGCTGGAAGGATACAAAAAATGTAACGCTGCAATAATCAGATGTGCAATTTACTCCGTCATTATCGGCGTTTTGTATTATTACGGCTTTACGGATAGCTTTTTTGAATGGATTTATAATTGGTGGAATGATTAAATTGAAACCAAAAACAGACGAACCGACCTAAATTAAAAGTCAGCTCGCTAAGTAAAATTTACGCTCGAGTTTTGAGCGTAAATTTAAAATTTAAAACGTGCTTTGCGGATCGGTCGCGGTATCTACCCAGCCCAGTTTTGCTCCCGCTAGCAGATGAAAGTGCAGGTGCATGACCTCTTGACCGCCGTTTTCGCCGCAGTTAGTCACTAGGCGGTATCCGCTCTTATCTACTCCCATCAGCACCGCGACCTCTTGGATAAATTTCGTCATCTCGCCCATCAGCGCCCCGTCCATCTCCTGGAAATTTTCAAAGTGTTTTTTCGGAATGATCAAAATATGAATCGGAGCCTTTGGATTTATGTCGTTAAAGGCTAGAAATTTGTCGTTTTCCAGCACTTTGTTGCAAGGTATCTCGCCCGCTACGATTTTTTCGAATATCGTCATGATTTTCTCCTGGTTAAAATTTGGCTTAATTATAACAAGTAAAAGTTAAAATTTCCCGTCTTTTAGGCAGATTTTATCAAATTTTGACTACAATCAAACCTAAAAATCACTAAAGGTAAAAACTTGCAAGAGTATAGAGAAAGTATCGCAAAATGCGGGAATTTGGCGGATTTAGACAAGATTCGCGTCGCATTACTAGGCAAAAAGGGCGCGATCACGTCGGAGTTTGCTAAACTTAAGGATATGGACGAAGCGGCCAAGAAGGAATTTGCGGCAAATTTAAACAAGCTAAGAGACGAATTTGAAGCGCTTTTGGCGGCTAAAAAAACCGAGCTTGAAAGCGGCGAGATAAAAGCCAAAATGGAGGCCGAAGCTATCGACATCACGCTATTTAACGAACCTTCGGGTGCCGGCGCACTGCACCCCGTGATGGCTACGATGGATAAGATCATCGAGTACTTTATGATGCAAAATTTCTCGCTCGAGACGGGACCGCTCATAGAGGATGATTTCCACAACTTTGAGGCGCTAAATTTGCCTAAATATCACCCTGCGCGCGATATGCAAGATACGTTTTATTTTAAGGATTTTAGACTCCTTCGCACGCACACTAGCCCCGTGCAGGTGCGCACGATGATGAGCAAAAAGCCGCCGATTCGCATGATAGCTCCGGGAACCGTGTTTCGCCGAGATATGGATCTAACTCACACGCCGATGTTTCACCAGATAGAAGGCCTCGTAGTCGAGGAGGGTGGCGTGGTGAGCTTTGCAAATTTAAAATCAATGCTTGAAAATTTCTTAAAATACATGTTCGGCGACGTTAAAGTGCGCTTTCGCCCTAGCTTTTTCCCATTTACGGAGCCTAGCGCGGAGGTCGATATCAGCTGTATTTTCTGTCACGGCGACGGATGCCGCGTGTGCAAGCAAACTGGCTGGCTAGAGGTGCTAGGATGCGGCGTGGTCGATCCAAACGTCTTTAAAGCAGTCGGCTACAAAAACGTGAGCGGATACGCATTTGGACTGGGAGTCGAGAGATTTGCGATGCTGCTTCATCAAATTCCTGATTTGCGCTCGCTTTTTGAGGGAGATTTAAGATTATTGGAGCAGTTTAAATGATAATTTCAAGAAATTGGCTAAACGAATGGCTGGATATCTCGGGCGTAACGAGCGAAACGCTGCTAAAGACGTTAAATTCGATCGGACTTGAGG
>CAUPYN010000097.1:0-7304 GCA_963515575.1 uncultured Campylobacter sp. | reverse complement strand
ATCTAGGAGTAGCTCTAATCGATATGGGCGGAGCTACTTGCAATATGATAGTGCATTCCGGAAATTCGATAAGATACAACGAATTTTTAGGTATAGGTTCGGCAAATATCACCAACGATCTCTCGGCTGCGCTTCACACGCCGATCTTAAAAGCCGAGGAGATAAAGCTAAACTACGGCGCGCTTCTAGATACTGCCAAAACTAACGAATTAGTAGAGATACCGCCTATCAACGATGACGGCAAAACTCAAGAGGTCTCGCTTGACGTTATCTCAAAAGTTATATACGCAAGGATAGAAGAGACGCTTATGATATTAGCCAAAATGCTAGAAGATAGCGGATACAAATCGTCCATAGCCGCAGGCGTAGTGCTAACCGGAGGTATGACTAAATTTGAGGGCATAAAAGAATTTGCGGATGTTTTTTTTAAAAATATGCCCGTACGTATAGCAAAGCCTAAAGAGATGGAGGGGCTTTACGAGATACTAAGAGATCCGGCAAACTCTTGCGCGATCGGGCTTTGTATGTATGGTGCAGGATATTTTACGCCCTATGAGATAGACTCCGAAAAGAAGATGCGCTATAAAGACGAGGTAGTGGTTAAAAACAAAAACCTTAAAGATATCGCTACACAAAGCGATAACGGTACAAAAAGCGTAGAAGAGCTAGATAAGAAAATTTTTAAAGGGACGACGCTAGATGATAGCTATATAGATGATTTAAGGATAGACGACGATAGAACGCTAAAAGACGAACTAAACGAAGATTTAAACGACAAAAAAGAAAAGAAGCCTAGCTTTTTTTCCGTACTTTGGAACAAAATAACACAACTATTTTAAAGGAGATTTGGGTAAATGGATAAGGGTAACTTCACGGTTGAAGAGAAAAAGTCTTCATACGGCGCAAAGATAAAGGTTATAGGCGTAGGCGGTGGCGGTTGCAATATGATAAATCATATCATAAGAGAAAAAGGCGATGAGATGGATATAGATCTTATCGTCGCAAATACCGATATAAAGGCACTGGGTAGCTCATCTGCATTTACTAAGCTGCAGCTTGGAGAAAAGATTACCAAAGGGCTTGGCGCAGGCATGGAACCTGAAGTAGGCAAAAAAGCTGCATTAGAAAGCGAAGAAGAGATAACTAGCATTTTAGAGTATTCGGATATCGTTTTCATAGCTGCCGGTTTGGGTGGGGGAACCGGTACCGGCGCAGCTCCCGTGATAGCTAGAATAGCTAAAGATATCGGTGCTTTGACGGTCGCCGTCGTTACGATGCCGTTTGATTTCGAGGGTAAAAAGCGCTATAACCTAGCCCAAAAGGGTCTTGATGAGCTAAAAAAAGAGTCTGATTCCATAATCGTAATACCAAATCAAAAGTTAAGAAGCATTATAGATAAAAGAGCCGGTATCAAAGAAAGCTTTAAAATAGTCGACGACGTCTTGGCGCGCGCAGTCAGCGGCATGTGTACTATCGTGCTAGAATCCGGCGATAGCGACATAAACTCCGACTTTGCCGATGTAAAAAAAGTCATGGAGCATCGCGGCATGGCTTTACTGGGTATAGGCGAGTCAAACGGTGACGGCGCAGCTCAAGAAGCTGTTAAAAACGCTATCCAATCTCCGTTATTAAGCGACGTTACCATAAATGGAGCCGTAGGCATCCTAGTACACTTCAAATTTCACCCGGACTGCCCGTTCGGCGATATAGACGATGCGATGGCTATCATTAGAGCGTGCGTAGATGACGATGCCGACATCATACTAGGTACTCCGAGCAGCGAGAGCATGGAGGATAAAGTTCAAGTTACCATCATAGCAACCGGTTTTAAAGGCAAGGAGGAAAAAGCTCCTACTCCGGCGCCTACTCCCAGTCAAACGTCTTTAAATTCTAGAAATCCATACCTAGAACAAAGAATAAGTCAGCTAAAAGTAAGCGGCGGCTACAACAGCGAAGAAGCATCTGCAGTATTGGACGCTCCAACCTACATTAGAAATCAAATGGATTAACAAAAGGATTGGTCTTCCAATCCTTTCTAAATTTAATCATACAGCATTGCGTAGCGCAAATCAAAAATAGTTAATCTTAAAATTTAATGCCCTTTATAAAATTCCGCAATCCGCAAAACCCAAAAGAAAGCGCATGCCAAATGCCTTAAACCGAGATTCCTATTAAGCCAGCCTTGAACAAATAACCAAATTTTTACGAACATAGCTTTACCGACCTAAACGCAAATATAAGACGCATACAAAATCAAGACAAACGAGTTAAATTTATATGGCGGCAAATATACGCTACTTGACGCACGCAAAAAGCTACTAAAAAGCCGGCAAAATATAGAAGGCCGAGCCGAATTTTAGTCTGGTACATCCGCACGAACGATAAAATTTATCTTATTTTTCGTCAAGACTTATACAGCTACGGCGTGATTGGTTTAGATTGCAAGCAGTCTATGCGCTTTATACCGAGCTGCGGCTAAGCAGCTAAAATGCCTTCGTCTAGGCAGATGCGCTACCTGCGAGAGTAAAACGCGCTAGCGGTAATCGGCCGCCACCGGGGAGCTTTAAAAAGCGTGCGTTTAAACAGATTTGAAAATCCGATGAACGAAAATAGATGTTTTAAAAGCGGGCACGACATCTATGACCAGGCGGATTTTGCGGATTTCAGCAATGACGGGCTAAATTAAAATGCCTTCGCGCAGATATGCCGCAGATACGCCTCGGTATGAAAATATAAAATTCATAAAAGCGATATCTTAAACAAATGAACAAAGCCAAAGAGTTACAAGGAGATTTTTAGACCGGCGCGGCCTAGGCGTAACCGAGTCGGTCTAAGACAAGTACGAGTATATCAAATTTAAGCGACGCGTAAATTTATAAATTTAAAACCGTAGAGGCATAAACTACTGCGAGCGGTAGCAAATTTAAATTACATACGTCAGTTTTTCAAAGATGACGCTAAGATTTAAAATTTGTAGCAAGTTTAAATCCTAAATTTTACGTTCTCGTCCTTAAATTTGGACTGCGATTTGCTTGCATCTTGGAGATTAAATTTGATTGAAAGTGATTTATGAAGCGAATTTTGATTTTTTTGGCATTTTTGACGGGATTATTTGCAGCGGACATCTACGTAAACGGACAAAAGGTCGGCAGCGACCAAAACTCGACCTATAGGGGCGAGAGTAAAAACGAAATCCTAAAACAAGAGGGCAAAAAACTGCTTTGCGATAAAGGCTACAAGCAGTACTGCTAAGGCGGTAAGAGATTGTACCGTCGCTACCGCTCGGCGATAAATTCGGCGCCTTTTTGGGTCTACTTTTGATTTTATTTTAGTAGCAACTTGGTTTATTTTTAGACGAGATTTTTATTTATAAATTTATAAAATTTCGACGAGAATTTGTAAATTTTTCTCTTTGCAAGCCTTAAAAGATAAAAATGCATCAACGACTGCTAAGATGAAATAAAACATTAAAACAAGTCCGGCAATACCTAGAGCGACGATATACTCGCTATCGCTCATCGCTTTGCCCTCATAAACCGCCTCTATGATGCCGATTGCCGCAAATATAAAAAATAGCGCAAGCGCCTTTAAAGCGCCGATACCGATAGAGCCGATATAAAATCTATCGGCTCCAATCACTCCTAAAAATAGCCCCAAAGCAAGCGTGACGAACGGATTTTTAAAGTCGGTTAAATTTAATGCTTCTTGCTGTCTCTCGTTTAGCGAGTTAAATTTATCCGCTACCAAATACAAACTATATTTTGGAAATTTACTAAGCTGATTAACGGGCATTTTTCTCTAGTATATTCGCTACTTTTTCGTAGTTTTTAGCCGCTATTTTTTTAGATAGCAGCACACCGTCTATGATCGCGGCTAACAAAATAAGCGTAAATAAATTGTCTATGCCGGAGTCTGGACGAGGAACGGCTGCGGCAAATACCAAAAACGTAAGCACTATAAAAACAATGCCGATTACCGGACTGTTTACGTAAAATCTATGCCCTCCAAAACACCCGAACAACAGAGCAAAAACCCAAACTAAAGTCGGCTTTTTCATATACGACGCATCGGCTATCAGCTACGAGCTTTGGGCATCGTCTAGCTCCTCAAGCCTTTTACTCATCACGAGCTCGGTATATAAATTTGACGGTAGCCTCGATTTTAATTCATTTATTAGCAGTATATTTTTCATTTTTTACATGATGGCTGAATTTAATAGTTCTAGATTATCTTTTTTGATACCGTTATAGACGAAATATAAATCCGCTAACGCCCAAAAACCAAGGCCTCCTAGCGTTATAAGCTTTAAAGCGCCTAGCAAAATATCGCCTTTATAAAATCTATCCACGCCAAAAGCCCCAAAGCAAAGTCCAAGCGCCAGGCCGACTACTGGGCTTTTTAAATTTAGTATCGATACAGCTCTTGCCTTGTCGTCGCTTAAGCCGTCCAGCTTATCCTTCATATAAAAAGCATCATTTGGAAGCTTATCTTTTAAAGCAAGATATAAACTCATTTTTATCCTTTACGTTAAATTTGTAGGCGTATTTTACCCACCCGCTTAAAATAAATTGAAATTTTATTTATTTTACGTTGCAGTATATTAATCCAAACTACTTAAGCAAGGTCAAGACGCCCGCGCGAAAAATAAGAGTATAATTATCCAAATTTAAAACAAGGATAAAAAATGAGTGATTTTTTCAAAGACGCCGAACAGTTTAACGCCGAGGGCGCGACGGTGCCGTTTTATAGATATAGCCAGGGCGGCGTGGATTTCGTCGGTTTTGACAGCCGTCTGTGCGTGCCGCCAGAGCCTATGGTAAACGCGCTGGTGGCGATCAAATTTGCAAACCAAAACACCAAAATCGTGATGGTAAATCACAAATTCCCCGCCGGACTGATCCCTAAAATTGCGGAGCAGTTTGACAACGAGCGCGAGGAATTAGAGAGAGGGCCGGTCAAGATGACCTTTAGCCTAAAACAAGGCGCGGACGTCAAAAACGTAGACACAAGCCTTTGCCACTGAGATAGGCTATGCTTTTAAACACCTTTGCGCCGCCTTTTAAGCTAGTGGGCGGTTATTTTATCGCGGGCATTTGCTTTTTGATCGCGAGCATTCCCGCCTTTTTCGCGGCGGATTTTGAGGCGATCGCAGGGCTTGAGACGGCGGGATTTTTGCATATATTTTTCGTCGGCTTTGTTATGAGCATCATCATCGGCGCGCTATATCAGCTAACTTCTGTGATTTTAGAAAAGCCGTTTTCGACGATCAAGGGCGCGATGCTAAATTTAGCCGTCTACTGCGTAGGGATCGCTGCGATGGGCTACGGGATGATCAGCGGCAAGACGGGCTTTATACACGGCGGCGGTATGGCGCTATTTCTGGCACTGCTGTTTTTTGGCACGACCTATATCGTTAGCTTTATGGATAATGAAAAAAAGAGCTTCGCGGCCTTTATGCTTTTTGTTTCGGCGATATTTTTACTCGCGGGCATCTCGCTTGGATTTTGCCTTTTGATGATACTTTCTGGCACTTTGCCGATGGATTTTATGTTTGCGCTTAAATTTCACGTCTATTTCGTACTCGGCTTTGTTTTTTTCATCATCGTAGGCGTGGCGACCGTGCTGCTACCGATGTTTGCCCTGGCGCACGATCTAAAATTTACGCTTAGCAAATTTGCCTTCGGGTTTTATATTTTTGCCGGCATTTTGCTCTTTTTTAGCGAAATTTATGCGTACTTTGCATTTGGAGCGGCGATCGTTTGCTTCGTCGCCGAGGCGCTACATATCCTAAAAAAGCGCGTTCGCAAGGCGTATGACTACTGGAACGTTAATATCGCTCTTTCGCTCGCGGCCTTTGTACTTTTTTGCGTATTGATTGCGGCGGATAGATACGATATGGCGGTGTTTATGCTGATTTACGGCTTTTTGTTCGCCTTCATCGCAGATCATCTTTACAAGATTGCGCCGTTTCTCATCTGGTACCACTACGTAGCGCCCTTTGTGGGTAAAACAAAGGTACCGCTGCTAGATCAGATGATACTTAAAAAGCCAGCATATATCGGTATCGGCTTTAATGCTCTTGGGCTTGCGCTCTACGAGCTTGGCGTCTGGCTGGAGATAAAATCGCTCGCGCATTGCGGCGTGGCTTGCCTACTCGTTAGCATCGTTTTGGTCGCGATAAATATGATAAATGTTTTTAAATTTACGAAATTTGGAGTAAAGGAAGAAAAATGAAAGAAAAAATATACGATGCGCTCTCAAACATCGTCGATCCCGAAGTTGGCTTTGATATCGTGTCATTAGGACTGATTTACGACGCAGTTTGCGACGAGAACGGCAAAGCAAAAGTCACAATGACGCTATCTACGCGCTCATGCCCGCTTCATGAGATGATACTGGGCTGGGTAGAGACGGCGGTGCTGAATGTCGACGGCGTAAAAGAGTGCGAGATAGACCTCGTGTGGGAGCCTGCGTGGAGTATCGAGATGGCGAGCAACGAGGTAAAGGCGCAGCTGGGAGTGTAGTTTTAGCTTGCTTGCCCCGTCTTAGCCTGCGGGTACTGGTTTTTCGCCCTGCCCGTTCGTTTAAGCTTGTTATGTTTAGACTAATGTCGGCGCGTAAAATTTGAGCTAGCGCAAAGACGGCGGCTTTTTAAATGAGAGTTTAAATTTACCTAACTTATTTAGCATTCTTTACTTACCTTTATTTTTCCCAAACCTAGTCTTTAAATTTAAGTGTCTCGTATTCTTCGTTCAAGTGATATTTTTCTTTGGTTTGCTTATACCAAACGTCGTGTTCTTCTTGAAAATCATTAGTATCAGAGGGTGTTCCGTCCCGCCAATACATATTTCCTTTAGCTATCTCCATTGCGTTGTGATAGGTAAGCTCGTGCGTAATGCAAAATAAATTCTCAAGATCTTTAGGTGGGGTTGCAAACAGGTTATTTTGAGCTAATTTCTCAGTAGCTTCTTCCCAGCTAAGTCCTGCATAGTGCTTGAGCCATTCGCAATAGGAATAGTGGTTATAAATCCAATAACATTGGTCTTCTGAGTCTTCATATACTATTCCATCACACAAGCCATTTTCGTGAGGCTCCGTTCCTATTTGTGCTAATCGTTTTTGTAAGGCGTTCATTTAGTTGCTTTTTCTAAAGGTAATTCCGTAAAATTTATTATCCCGGAATGGTTCTATTTTCCAGCCGCTGATGCTGAGGCACTTGGGATATATCTTTCATTGTATTTATATTTTGAATTATCTTTTCTTAATCAAAATATCTCCTTCACAAAGCCAAAGGGGTTCATTTT
>CAUPYN010000096.1:0-7369 GCA_963515575.1 uncultured Campylobacter sp. | reverse complement strand
CCTCTACATCGGGCTCTTTGGATGTTTTTACCGGTTCGGCCGCTCTTTTAAGCTCCTTTTCAAAGTCGCCCTCATTTGCCGCTTTTGCACTCTTTTCAGCAACTTTTTGCGCAAGCTCGGCCAAAATCTTTTGGATAAATTTCTGCTCTTCGATCGTCATTTTGCATCCTTTCTACAAGATGCATTTTTACAAGCAAATTTTATTCCCTAGCTTTGTCTGCGATAAATCTAGCAAATTTATCATCGTCGTTCGGGCAGGCCGCGACATCGTAAAAATCAAATTTTAGCTCGTCTGCAATATGCTTAAATTCCTTTGATAGCTCAAAAACGGTCTCGGAGTTGTCGATACAAAACGAGATCGGATAGATGAGCGCTTTTTTATCTTTTAGCTCGGCTAAGACCTGATTTAGCGAGGGTTCGAGCCATTTTACGGGGCCTAGTCTTGATTGATACGCCAGCATCGTTTGCTTAAATTTGACCCCTCGCTTCTCCAAAATTTCGGTTAAAATTTGAACGTGCCGCTTGACGTGCTCCTCGTAAACATCGCCCGCATCAATGATTTTTTGCGGCAAAGAGTGCGCCGAAAACACTAGCGTTATATCATCCGTATTTAGATTACGCGCGCTTTTTTCGATGCAGTCTGCGATGATTTCGTTATATCTATCATCCGCAAAAAACGGCTCGACGATTTTTATTTTTGCTTGTAAATTTAGCTCGCGGCATGCCTTATTAAAGTCGTTTAGGCTTGACGTCACGGTGGTGATAGAGTGATGCGGGTATAGCGGGAAAACGACGATCTCCGAGGCCTGCGCAAACTCGGCCAAAACATCCTTTGTAAAAGGCGGCGTATAGTTCATCGCAAATGTCACCGTCTCGTCGCCGTCTAAAAAATGCGAAATTTTACCGCAAAGCCTAGCCGTAAGCTCGCAGATAGGCGACTTGCCCCCGATTTGGCGGTAGTTATTTTGCGCGGTTTTTAGACGAGATTTTGTTATCGCAAATGCGACGAATTTACGCAAGAGCTGGCTTTTTATCCCCAAAATACAGGGGTCGTTAAACATATTTTTTAAAAAAACTTCAACCTCGCTAAGGTCGTTTGGCCCGCCCATATTTAGTAGCAAAATAAGTCTCATTCGCAAATCTCCTGAGCCTTTAGCGCATCTTCAAGCGTGCTTAGATCGCTTTTTACGCCGCAACAAGCCTGGTAAAACTCTGCAAACAATGCTTTAGCCGGCGAAACGTCGCCGTAAACTTTCAAATTTTGCTGCCCCTCAAGCGTATATTTGTTTAGCTTAAGACCCGACATATCGCCGAAATACACGCCTCCGCTCGCGGCAAAATCGATCGTAAATCTCTCGGCTTTAAATCGCTTCGAGTTGTGAATGCTGGCTAAGGTTTGATTTTTAAATTTAAGCTGAAAAAGCGCATCGGTTTCGCTTCTTTTATCTTCATTTTGGATAGAGATTTTGTTGCCAAATACCACCTCGCTACCCGTTACAAACCTTGCTAGATCGATATTTTGTAAGATTTCCAGCTGTAAATTTACGCCTTTGTTAAACCCGCGCGAGATATTTAGCGAGAAAATTTCCCTTTCTTTAGCGAGCTCCTTTTTTATCGAGGCGATCACGGGACTAAACCTATCCGTAAAAGCTACGTAGGCACCGATATTTTGGAGCTTAAAGCAGTATTTTAATTCTCTTATCTCGCCTGATTTGCAAAGCCACGGATCAAGCATGATAAATTTTATAAAATTTAGGCATTTCGGTATTAAATTTAAGTGCTTGTGCGTGTCGGTGACGATTATGGCGTCGATTTTAACGGAGTTTAAAAGATCGTTTATGTTGTTATAAAACGGTATGCGCGTGCAAATTTCGTGATTTTGCACTCCGTCAAATATTCCAACCAGCTCGAAGTTTTCCGAGCGACGCAACTCATTGTAATAAATTTTGGCGTTACCCGTAAAGCCTATAATCGCAACTTTTTTCTTCATATTAATCCCAAATTTTATTGTTTTTGAGATAATTATAGTAAAAAACGGTAATTAAACGGATAATGCGCCCTATTTTTATATTTTTTCAGCTTTTTTACAACCGTTTTTATTGTTTAACCTCAAACAAGTTTTATTAAATTTATGCTAAAATCAGCCCTATTTTAAAACTTTAATCAGGAATAAAACGATGGATATTAGAGAGGCTTATTTAAATTTTTTCGCAAGCAAAGGTCATGAGATCATCCCGTCTGCGCCGCTAGTGCCAAACGACGCTACGCTACTTTTTACAAACGCCGGCATGGTGCCGTTTAAGAGCATTTTCACCGGCGAAGTACCGCGCCCTACCCCGCCCATACGCACGAGCTGTCAGACCTGCATCCGCGCAGGCGGTAAGCACAACGACCTAGACAACGTCGGCTACACCGCGCGCCACCACACGTTCTTTGAGATGCTAGGAAATTTTAGCTTCGGCGAGTATTTCAAAAAAGACGCGATCGCATATGCGTGGGAGTTTGTCACGCAGGTGCTAAAACTACCAAAAGACCGCCTATACGTGACCGTTCACGAGAGCGACGATGAGGCGTTTGCGCTGTGGGAGCAGCACATCGCAAAAGAGCGCATTTATAGATTCGGCGATCACGATAACTTCTGGCAGATGGGCGATACGGGGCCTTGCGGACCGTGCTCGGAGATCTTCTACGACCAAGGCAGCGAGCACTTTAACACTCCTGAGGACTACATGGGCGGCGACGGCGACAGATTTCTTGAAATTTGGAACCTAGTTTTCATGCAGTACGAACGCAGCAGCGACGGCAAGCTAACTCCGCTGCCAAAGCCTAGCATCGACACGGGCATGGGTCTTGAACGCGTCACGGCGATCATGGAAGGCAAATTTAGCAACTACGACAGCTCGCTTTTTATGCCTCTTATCGAAGAAGTCGCAAAGCTTTGCGGTAAACCTTACGCCTATGAGAGCGGCGCTAGCTACCGCGTCATCAGCGATCACATCCGCTCGGTGACTTTCCTGCTAGCTCAGGGTACTACGTTTGACAAAGAGGGTCGCGGCTACGTGCTTCGCCGTATCCTTCGCCGCGCGATCAGGCACGGATATCTGCTAGGCATAAAAAAGCCATTTATGTACCGCCTCGTCGATAAAGTCTGCGAGCTAATGGGCGGCCACTACGCCTACCTAAACGAGAAAAAAGAGGCTGTAAAAGAGCAAATCAGGCTCGAAGAAGAGAGATTTTTAGCCACGATCGCAAGCGGGCTGGAGCTTTTTGAGAGCGAGCTAGCGCGCACGAAAGATATTTTTAGCGGAGAGGCTGCGTTTAAGCTTTACGATACGTTCGGATTTCCGCTAGATCTTACCGCCGATATGCTACGCGAAAAAGGACTCAAAGTAGACGAAGCTAAATTTGACGAGCTAATGAGCGAGCAAAAAGCGCGCGCTAAAGCTGCTTGGAAAGGAAGCGGTGACAAGAGCGCAAAGGGCGATTTCAAGGCGCTTTTAGAGAAATTCGGCGAAAATAAATTTAGCGGCTACGAGGAGCTTGAGCGCACGAGCAAGGTTTTAGCGCTACTTGACGAAGACTTTAAGCAAACTCAAATTTTAAAAGCGGGCGAGCAAGGCTGGGCGATGTTTGACGTGACGCCTTTTTACGCCCAAAGCGGCGGCCAGGCAGGCGATAGCGGCGAGATCGCGGGTGCTGCCGACGTGCTAGATACGCAGAAGTTTTTCGGACTAAATTTATCAAACGTCGCGGTTAAAAAAGAGCTTAAAATCGGCGATACCGTGAAGCTAAAAGTAAGCGAGCAAAGAGCCGAGATCGCGCGCCACCACAGCGCCACGCACCTGCTCCACTCTGCGCTTAGAAGCGTGCTGGGAGCGCATATCGCGCAGGCCGGATCTAGCGTAGAGGCAAACAGACTCAGATTTGACTTCTCGCATCCAAAGGCAGTAACGGCGGAGGAGCTAACAAAGATCGAAAATTTCGTCAATGCTGCGATTAGCGAAAATATAGAGGCGAAAACGGAGATAATGGACGTCGAGGACGCTAAAAACAGCGGCGCGATCGCGCTATTTGGCGAAAAATACGCCGACAAGGTGCGCGTGCTAAGCTTCGGCGAGGTTAGCAAGGAGCTTTGCGGCGGTACGCACGTGGCAAATTTAAGCCAGATCGGCGCGTTTTTCATCACCAAAGAAGGCGGCGTGAGCGCGGGCGTGCGCAGGATCGAGGCCGTATGCTCTAAGGCCGCGCTAAATCTAGCAAAAGCCTGGCGCGGCGAGATCGAAGAGCTAAAAACCGAGCTAAAAAGCGCCGAGCCTATGAATGCCGTAAAAAAACTAAAAGCCGAGATAAAAAGCCTAAAAGATAAAACCAAGCAGGCAAAAGACGCGCACGCGCTAGCGGTAGTGAACGTAAACGAGACAAAGCTTTGCGTCGCGGTGATTGACGGCGGCGACATAAAAGCCACGATAGACGAGTTTAAAAACGAGAACGAAAAGGCGGCAATCCTGCTCGTGCAAGTAAACGAAGAGGGCAAAATCGCTCTGGCCGCAGGCGTGAAAAACGCGCCGTTGAAAGCCGGCGAGTGGGTCAAATTTGCGGCTCAAATTTTAGGCGGAAACGGCGGCGGCAAGGACGACTTCGCAACCGCAGGCGGTAAAAACGTACTAGCGATCGAGGATGCGGTTAGGCAGGCGCTAGAGTTTGCTAAAACGAGACTTGAAAAATAAAACATCGCATAGGTCAAATTTAAGAAAATAGCTTAAATTTGACCGCGGTTTTGCGGCGTGAAATTTAAAACAAATTTGAGCTGCCTTTAACTAGACTAGATTAAAATAGTCGCAAGCCGGAAAATTTAATGGGCTATTTTATAGCATCAATTTTATTAAATTAAAATTTAAAAATAGGCTCAAAAATAGCCGTAAAATTTAATCCAAAATCCGGCTAAATTTGAGCCCAAAGGGCTTAAAGCGAGGTCTTTATGCCAAATCTAGGATAAATTAAAAACCGAATTTATTTGGTTTCTAGGCTTAAATTTAAAGCAAAGATGTGCGAAGTTAATAACTTTTAAAGCGAGCCAAAAAATTTTATTCGCGCGTTAAGTCGTTAAATTTCGGCGTCGGCAAGGGTGAATTTAAACGAACAAATTTTAAAATCAAAGGGGGCAAATGCCTGAATTTAATATAGCTTTTGCAAGAATCGACAACGCCTTACCTTTCGTCCATATCCTTGCCGTTATCGTTTTTATCGGATTTCAGGCGAATTTTTTACTAATGGCTAAATTTTTTATGAAGAATTTAGGCAACGACGCGCAGAGCTACGAGACGATAATCTCGATGATGAAACGCCTAGGATATGCGGTTTACGGATCGATTTTAATCATAGGCGCGACAGGTCCGATGCTGGCTAAGGAAAGCGCGGCAAAAACCGCCGATCCTATGCTAGACACGGTTTTAACGACCAAGTGGGCTCTTTACGGCTTTTTGCTTCTAAATATAATTTATGTTACTTACCGTCTAAACAAGGCCGTAAAAGCATTTAAAAATAGCGAATACGTCGAGCTTCACGAGAATCTCATCGTTACGATTTATTATTTCATCCCGCTAAACGTCGCATTTGCGCTACTAGCGACGTATCTTGGCATAGCATATAGGGAGTTTTGATGATTTTTTTGGCCTCAAGTTCGCAAACGCGAGCAAAAATTTTAAAGCAAAGCGGAGTAAATTTCGAGCAAATTTTCTTTAACTACAACGAGGGCGGCGTAGATAAAAATTTACCGCCGCACGTCTACGTCCAAAAGGTAGTCGCGGCAAAAAAAGAGCAGTTTTTAAAGGCAAATAGCGGCGCAAAAAACGTCGTTTTTGCCGATAGCGTCGTCGTATGTGGCGGTAAAATTTTAGGCAAAGCAAAAGACGAAAATGAAGCTTTTAAAATGCTAAAAATGCAAAGCGGTAGCACCGCTAGGATCGTAACCGCGATGATATTTTTAGGCGAGAAATTCGAGCTTATTAACGTCAGCTTTGCGGAGTATAAATTTGCCAAATTTGACGAAGCCGACCTACAAAACTACCTATCGGGCGATCTTTGGCAGGGCAAGGCCGGAGCCATGACGATAGAAAATTTCAACAAAAAATACATCCTAAGCCAAAACGGCGAAACTAGCACCGCAATGGGGCTAAACGTGAAAATTTTAAAGGCCTTTTTATGAGAATTTTAGCTTCGATTTTATTTATTATCTTTGTTTCGCTGAGCGCGGCATTTGTTTATCTTTATTCGCAAGTCACCTTTGACGCGTCAAATATCATCGATTTTAAGCCAAAGCTCACGACTCAAATTTACGACAGAAACGGCGAACTCATCGCAAATATATTTGATGAAAACAGGATCTACGTCAAATACGAGGACATCCCGCCGCGCGTCATAGAGGCGCTGGTAGCGATCGAGGATACGAGTTTTTTTGAACACGGCGGCGTAAACCCCGAGGCCATCACGCGAGCTATCGTTAAGGACATAAAGGCGGGCAAACTAGTCGAGGGCGCTAGCACGCTAACGCAGCAGTTAGTTAAAAACATGGTATTAACCAGAGAAAAAAAGCTAACTCGTAAGCTAAAAGAGATGATCATTTCGATGAAACTAGAAAACGAGCTAACCAAAGAGCAAATTTTAGAGCGCTATCTAAATCACGTCTATCTAGGACACGGCTATCACGGCATAAAAACCGCGGCAAAAGGATACTTTAGAAAGGAGCTTGACGAACTCACGCTAAAAGAGATCGCTATCCTAGTGGGCTTACCAAAAGCGCCTAGCACCTACGATCCAACCCGCCACCTAGATCTATCGCTTAGCCGCGCAAACAACGTCATAGCAAGGATGAACGCGTTAGGCTGGATCAGCGACGCCGAGTACAAAGCCGCGCTAGTCGAGCAGCCCGTAGTCTTTGACGATACTCTCACGCAAAACAAAGCCCCGTATATCGTGGACGAGGTGCTAAAAGAAGCCTCAAAGCGCTTTGAGGATATAAGAACCGGCGGCTACGTCATCGAAACCAGCGTTGATTTAAAGGTGCAAGATATGGCGTCCGAGGCGCTAAAATACGGCTACAACGAGATACTAAAACGCAACAAAGACGCAAACGCCAGTATCCTAAACGGCGCTATCGTCGTTACGCTACCTAAAACGGGCGAGATCCTCGCGCTAGTAGGCGGCGTAGACTACGCCAAAAGTAGCTACAACCGCGCCACGCAGAGTATGCGCCAGCCGGGATCTAGCTTTAAGCCCTTTATCTATCAGATCGCTCTAGACATGGGCTACTCGCCGATGAGCAAGGCTGCTGATATATCAAGGGTTTTTAACGAAGGCAGTCAGTACGAGT
>CAUPYN010000095.1:0-7464 GCA_963515575.1 uncultured Campylobacter sp. | reverse complement strand
ATCCGTCTTCTTCATTCTCGTTAATCCAGTGAAGCATAGCGTAGCTAGCGTCTGCAATATCAGCGTAGTCTTTAAATTTAGATATTAAATCTTTGGTTGAAATTTGATCCGACATTTTAAAGCCTTTATCGTTTTTCTAAATCTTCTATGTAAAATTTATTTCCGCCTTTGGTATATCTTATCTCATCCCTTGATAAAGCAAATCCCCTTCCTTCGTCCCCTAAGAAACCGTATTTTTTAGTTTTATAGCTATAAGATACAGACATACTTATATATACGGGTTCGTCGTTGTCGTCTATATAAAGATATAGGGGCAATACAGAAGCATATTTATATGCTTCTTCTCCTGTTATCCTTTTAATTTTATCTTCATAAAAACTACTTATGTTGGGTAATATTTTTTTACTTGCTCGTTCGTAATCGATATAAGTCGTGTAGTATTTTTTACCGTTGGAGAGGGTTTGGGGGAGTGTATTATCTAGGATTTTTAAATCATCCTTCTTAAAAACTTTATTTGTTTTAAAAAAATCATCCATATAGTCTTTTCTCTCCCTCTCCCTATCATCTATTTCCTTTTCGAATTTCTTATTAAACACATACACCCCTCCGTATTTCTTACCTAGCTTTGCTATTTCGCTATTGCTTAGTTTGTTGTTACTACTAGTATCCTTTGCGCTACATCCTACTAAAAATGCTATAGCTAATAGGGCTAATATGCTTAAGGTAAATTTCACTACGTATCCTTTGGTTACCTGGTATTTGTTTGTATTATAGCTATTTAAATTTTAAGAGAGGATAGTTCGTGAGAAAATCAAGTAAAATAAAAGTTTACGTTGGATACAATAGTAAATATTTTTTTCAAAGGAGTAAAAATGGCACAGCCGGCGTATATCAGAATAGAAGGCTCTTCGCAAGGCCTAATTTCAAGCGGAGCATCTACGGAAACCAGTATAGGCAACCGTTATCAGTCGGGACACGAAGATGAAATCATGGCGCAGGAAGTATCTCATATAGTAAACGTCCCTGTAGATCCGCAAAGCGGTCAGCCTTCAGGACAAAGAGTACATAAACCTTTTGTTTTCACGTCATCGTTAAACAAGGCGGTTCCGCTACTTTACAATGCGCTAACTAGCGGAGAGAGACTAAACAACGTAGAAGTTCATTGGTTTAGAACATCTACTAGCGGCGGTGCGGAGCACTATTTTACCACTAAGCTAGAAGATGCGATAATAACCGACATAACCCTCGTCATGCCAAATGCTCAGGATAAAAACAACAACGATAAGACGGAGTTGTTTAAGGTCTCTATGAACTATAGAAAGATAACTTGGGAGCACGTTGCGGCAGGAACCAGCGGAAGCGATGACTGGAGAGAAAACTCAAGAAGCTAAGCTAAATTTAGGAGGCTTGCCTTGCAAGTCTCTTACTATATTTATAATCGCCCTTTAAAACGGTAATTATAAATATAGTATGATAAATTTAAAGACTATTAAAGGCTATGGTGCATTTATAAAATTAGATAAATTTGATCTATCATAAAACGCTTTGCATTGCCGCCACATTAAAATGTTTTAAAATTTAAGTTGGCCGCATCGACTAAAAGCGTGGAAGAATACAAATTTGAGCTATTAAGAGTATAGGGACGTACGCATGGATTCACAAAAAACGATTTCGTATGCAAATTTGACTATAAACGGACAGATTTTTACCGTAACGAAGGCTACGATAAAAGAGAGCTTGGAGGAGATATTTTTTGCAGAGTGCGAAGGATACTGCGAAAGTATAGAAAGTCCGCTTGTTCAAAGCTTAAATTCTACTCTTTCCAACGATCTAGACGGATATAAATTCCTAGACAAGCAAGCCGTTTTAAAAATAAAAAAGATAGCATTGCAAAACGCAAGCGATAAAAGCTCCGTTAGCTTACCCGGTAGCCAAGATACGGACGAATCGGTATATAACGGAATAATATCCGAAGTAAGCTATATGGGAACGTCAAATGCAGGGGGCCATAAAAGCTCTATTTCTCAAAAGTATTTTTTTAAATTCGTTTTAAGCTCTCCGCTGTTTAGGCTATCGATAAATTCGGCAAATAGAATTTTTACCGATCAGACCATAATAGACGTTGTAAAAGAAATTTTAAAATTTTACCGAACCTCGCTGATAAAAGAGGTTGATTTTTCTAATATAAAAAACTCGTATGAGCCAAGAGAGTATATCTCGCAATACAATGAAAGCGATTTAAATTTCTTGCAAAGGATTTGCTTTAATAACGGTATATATTTTTATGAGGACGATAGCAAGATATATTTTTACGATACGGTAACTATTTCCGGTTTTGAGTTAGCAAATCAAGACGGCACGACTTTAAACGCTCCTTCTGGCTTTAGGGAGGTAAATTTTAATCCAAATATCAACAATACATTAAAACAAGAGTGCATAAAAGCTATAAATAAGACCGAAATTTTAAACGCCAACAACTTTTCTTATTCTTCGCAAAACACTATGTATCCCACCGTTTTAGATACGGTAAATTCCAAACAAAACGAGAAGACTAAATACAATGCGCATCTTCATTTAGGTCAGTATTCTTTTACGCAGCAAGAGTATTTAAATATCCCTACGGAGCTAAAAAGGCGTAGATCTATTTTAAATTTAAATACCTATATAGCCGATTCCAACGTATTTGGTTTGAAGTTAAATAACGGGGTGTCTTTAAGCTATGATCCCTCTGCCTTAAAAAACGATACTAAATTTGATTTTAAAATCATAGCTCTCGTTCAAAATTTCGTAGACGAGACAAATTTGGAAAATAGACTAGATACCAACGATATAGTCCCAATCTCCGGCAAAAGCTTCTCGACATCTTATAGCAATCAAATAATAATGCTTCCTTCTAGTACCGTATACGTGCCAAACTTTAAAACAAAGCCTAGATCCCCGGAAGTAACCTTGGGGGTAGTTATAGGAAACAACGGCATAGACGACGAAAAAAATACCATCCATACCGATGAACACGGCCGCGTAAAAGTAAGAATCAATGCCTTTTCTTCTCAGGAGACGGTGGATAATTGTTTTAACCCAAACGGCATCAACTCAACAAATACCAAAGACTACTCCCATAGCGCTTATTTAAGAGTAATGACGCCTATCGCTAGTAGCGATTCTGGGTTTTTTGCTATACCTAGGATAGGTGACGAAGTCGTAGTGTCGTTTCTGGAAGGGGATATAGATAAGCCTATGGTTAGCGCTAGTTTATATAATGCCTACAACCCGCAGCTGCCAAATTTACCCAGCGATTACCATCAAACTACGTTAAGCTCAAAAACCATAGGCGTAAACGAAAGCGGTAGAAATGAATTTACTTTTTCAAATTTGAAAGACAAAGAGCATATTTATTTAAAAGCCCAGAAAGATTACGGCGAACTCATACAGCATGATTTTACCCAAACCATACTAAACGATAAGTCCTCAAAAGTCCTAGGAACCTACACTGAAAGAATACAAGAAGCTCACGTTCAAACCATAGACCTAGCCAAAAACGTAAACGTAGGGGCGGAATATCTCACAACGGTAGGCCTTAGCAAAGATACAGTGGTGGGACTATCAAACACGGTAAACGTAGGGGTAGATAATAAAATAAGAGTCGGCCAAGATAGCTCAGAGTATGTAGGAAACGATAAAAATGTCGAAATAAAAGGAAATTTAGATACTATCATCTATCAAAACGAAAACAGAACCGTCAAAGAAGATAAAAAAGACGTGATCGAAGGCAGTTATGAGATGAGCTCTTCAAAGGGAATAAACAAATACACCCAAGAGCACATAGTTCTCCAAGCCGACAACTACATAGATATAAAATCCAAGTCAAATTTAACCACCAACACAGACTCTCAGCATACGGAAGTCGCGGACTCTAAATTTTCGGACATTAAGTCAAACTACGAGGTGGATGCGGGTAATCAAATCTTGCATCAAGTCGGCAACGCTCAAATCGAGATAACGTCAAATAACGTAATTATTAGAGCCGGCGGGATAGAAGCGATATTTGATCAACGAGGCATAACCGTCATAGGAGGAGAAGTAAGGGCGGAGTAAGGTATGTCTTCTCATAAATATAGTCAAATCTAAACCTTGCTCGGTCATTGGTTTTTGTGTATATTTAATATACTGGCACAGTAAATAGCCGTACTTTCATTCCAAATTTTATTTAGAAGCTTTTTGGATATCTAGTAAATTATATATGCTAATAATATAGTGCAAATAACTTATTTACGGCAACAAGAGATACCAAAAGCGCTTTGCGCATACCATCTCAGTATCCTTACTCAAAAATGCTTTAGTGTCTCTAAAAATTACATTACTCCTCTTCTTCCTTTCTATCCTCAGGCAACACTAGATGACCATTTTCGTCTATTAGGAAGTATTGGACTAATACTATATAGAGTAGATCATGTATTTTGTATCTATCAAAATCACCGGTATAGTTATCATATTTTCTTAAAAACTCGGCATAAGGTTTATCATCCGTTTTTTTAATACCGCTTAATCCTGCTTCGGAATGAAGTATAGGCACATACTTTAAGGTATCTTCAAATACCTCTTTAAAATACTCATAATCTTCATCGTAAATTCTCTCAAACAGCTTTTTATCGTTTTTATAAAGCATTAAGGCTAGTTTGGCCGTATAGCTTCTATAGTATGATCTGGTGCAATGAATAGCGCCTGATATGCTAAAGGTTAATTTACAATCTTGTTTAAATTTTTTAGAGCGTGGAGCTATACACTCTTTTTGGGTTTTACTTATCCTTTCTCTGGCTATCTCTCTAGCTTTTGCCTTTAAATTTGGATTTTCTTTAATGATTAGATTATAAAGATCGTTAAAGTAGTTATCTCTAAAGGCGGTGGTTCTTGACTGGCATATAAAATCTTCTAAAGAGTACTCTTTAAATTTATACTTTCCTTTAGCATTATAGCAGGCAAAGCTAGGAGTAATAAAGTCGGTACCATAGTCTGCATCGCAAAAAGCTCCACCATCAACCTGCCCATAATCATCACTAGCCTTTTCGGTAGCCTTACCGGGCATTAAAGGCTCGTAAGCACATAAATTTAAGCCTATCGTCAAGATAGTTAATAATATAGATTTAAGTTTCATCTTCTATTCCTTTATAAATTGATTAGTCAGGTAAATTCTTGGACGTAAATTTATAAACATCTACGCTACCGTCTTTTTCCTCATATAGCCATAGCTCACATTTGTCTTCATAGTGGTTTCTAGCTTCTGAACTATAATATTGAACCAAAAGAGTGTTTTTATTTATCCATTTAAAATCAAAGTCATAAGAATAGTTATTTGCGTCATAGGTCTTGTATCTTATATTTTTCATACGTTCTATCTCTCTAAGCTCGGGCTTGGGCGGGAAAAATATCATTAAAATCGGTTTCTTCCACATATTGGTTATTGTGTTTGATACATACGTATTTGCACTTTCGCAAAATATTTTCTTTACTAATTTACGGCAGTCTTTATTTAAAAACTTCTTAGGTATCGTCTTTTTCTCCAAACTATCATAATAATCATCTATATAATTATCTGTTGCAAATGATAAATTTACAGCTACAAGTAAAGCTAAGATTATTTTAAAGATTGTTTTCATAAATATATCGCCTATGATTAGTCAGGTAAATTTTTAGACGTAAAACTATATACATCTACACTACCATCATATTCTTCATATAGCCATAATTCACAGCTTGATTTAGAATATTTATCAGCATGAAAATGTAGTTGCACCAAAAGACTTTTGTTGTTTAGCCACTTAAAATCAAAGTCGTAACAAAAATTTTTATTACACTCTTTGTATTTAAGATTTTTTAGATGTCCTATGTCTTTGATTGTTAGGTCGTGATCGCCATATAAATTTAAAATTGGCTTTTCGTACATATTTAATATAGTAGTTTGACGATAAGAAACCTTGCCTTCATTCCAAACGTCTTTTGATATTGTTTTGCAACCTTGACTCAAAAACTTTTTTGGTATCGTCTTTTTCTCCAAACTATCATAATAATCATCTATATAATCATCTGTTGCAAATGATAAATTTACAGCTACAAGTAAAGCTAAGATTATTTTAAAGATTGATTTCATAAATATATTGTTCATTATTAGTCAGGTAAATTCCAAGATATAAAATGATACACATCTACATTGTCATCCTTTTCCTCAAATAGCCATAACTCACATCTATTTTCAGGATTATGCTCACTTTTAGGGGCAAATAATTGAACCAAAAGAGTGTTTTTGTTTATCCATTTAAAATCAAAATCATAAGAAAAGTTATTTGCATCGTGGGTTATATATCTTGTGTTTTTCATACGCTCTACATCTTTTAACTCTGGTTTTGGCGGGAAAAAGAAACCAAAAATATAGTCTTTCCATATATCTAATATTGTATTTCCGTAGTAAGGAACCATACCCTCATTCCAAATTTTCTTCGCAAGTTTTTTACAGTCTTTATTTAAAAACTTCTTTGGTACTGCCTTTTTCTCCCAACTATTATCATAATCATCTGTTGCAAATGATGTACCTATTGCTAAAAATAAAGCTAAGACCATTTTTAAAAATGTATTTTTCATAGTGTCTCTCCAAACGTGTTTTTATATCCTTCTTTTAGTATTTCTAGCGGGTCTGCTAGATCCTTGCGTCTTTGAAATTTATTATTCGGGTCGTTTCTGACGGTTAAAGGGTCATCTTTGTTGGCGCCATTTGTAAAGTACTCAAAGTGAAGCATGGTTACTATTGTACCGGCAACTATTCCTGGATGCTTCCCATTGTTGATCATAAATCCTGCATATCCTATAACCTGACCTTTTCTCACCTTATCACCCGCTTTTACTTTTACTCTTGAAGGATCAACCTCCCCCATATCTTATGATAAAGCTACCAAATTCTACCGTGTCGTATTGTATCGTTATTTGGTTGGTTTTATAGTAAAATTCACTAGTCTTTATTACTTCGCCATCAGCTATAGACACTATCTCTATATCCGATGCAAAAGATAATTCATTTGCATTAGTTCTAGGTACCATATCTGTATATAGATCTCTTGCGGCGTGTTGCCTTTTACCGTTGTTTCTATCTCTGCCAAATATCGCTTGGCTCTCGCCATCATCGCCCAGCATAAGCGTCCAATCGTACAACATACCTTTATCATTTAAAGGCTTGATTTTTAGTGGAAAGACTATCTCATTTCCTATCTCTATCTTTACTAGAGCTTCTCTATCCCCATCCACCCACATACCCTTGTCTACTCTGGTTAGACTCTTTGAGTCGTTAAAGGAGTTTATAGGGCTATTTGTATTTGTTTTTTTCGTTATCTTGTCTTAGGCCTTTTTAAAAGAAATATACATACTACTCCTCTTCTTCCTTTCTATCCTCAGGCAACACTAGATGACCATTTTCGTCTA
>CAUPYN010000094.1:0-7469 GCA_963515575.1 uncultured Campylobacter sp. | reverse complement strand
CCGCGCGTTTTAGCTCGCCGTTTTTGCCGTCATTTTTACTCTCCCAAAAATAAATCCCGTCTTTGCCGCGAAAAAGCAGGTGATAGGCATGCGCGCCAAAGACGCCAAACGGTAGCGAATAAGGCGCAAATTCGGGCGCAAACTCATTCCCGTCCGCATTGACTACGCCGCTAACAGGCTCTAAAAGATAGCGCACACCGCCAAAATACGCAGCCTCGTGCAGCTCAGGGGTAAATTTGACCGCGAGTCGCGAGCTTTTAAAATAGACGTTTCGCCCGTCCGTGATATAAAAATCGCTAGTTCGACCGCGTGCGTCCCTCACGTATCTTAGCCCGTCCGCGTCCGCGCCCTCTAACTCCTCGCCCTCGAAATAAGCTTTTTTGCCACCTTTATCGCTGCTTAGGGCAATGCCTCCGCCGATTTGCGCTCCGTCTTGGACGCCTTTTTTATCGTCCGCGTCGCTATTTTTGCTAAATTTACCGCCTTGGCTCGCGCTTCCCGCCGCAAAGCCAAAACCCAAAACCGGGGTCAAATTTACGCTTGAAACGCGCTTTATTTTATAAATATAGCTTTGCGGTTTATCAGCGCCCAGTAGCGCGTACGCCGCGGTTTGAACCGCCTCGGCAAAAGCTCCTAGCTCGTAGTTTCTCTCGCCTACGTCGCTACAAAAATAACTAACCCGGCCGTCCGTGAAATATCCGTTGCCAATCGCCCTAGCGCGCGTGGGATCAAGCCCGCTCATGGCTAGATTGCCGCAGTAGACGGCGCTTTCGTCAGCACCGACGTTTCGCCCGCGATAACCGCCTGACGCAAGAACCCTAAATTTATCCGCACGTGCGCCTTTTAGCTCAAATTTGCCTCCGCTTGGGATTAGCGCGTAAATTTTACCCTGCGGCGTAGAGTAAAATTCGCTGTTACCTATCTGGGTAAATTCGTTTTCTTCTTCGTAGCTAGCGACATAAACCATGAAAAATACCGTAAAAAGCACGGCAAAAAGCGCAACCGCGCAAGTAGCGGGGGAATTTTTTATTTTCATAAATCGCCTAAATTTAAACTAAATTTCTAGGATTATATTATGATTTTGTTTAAGAGTTTAAATTTGACGCAAAAATCCGCAAAAGCACTGCAGATTTTTGCATTACGGTTACGCCGATTCGTAGGAAATTTCACTAACTTTAAAAATGCCGATTAACAGCGTTTGCTTGGCTTGCGGCGCGATTTTGTCTATCAAGGCGCAAATTTAAACGATAAATTTAACTTTTAGGCTTAACGTTCTCCGCCAAAATGCGCTCAAACTACGGCGGCGAACCCTATCGTTTTGGGAATTTATACGCCGCGACTCCATGCAAAAGCGCAGACATTATTTATTTTAAAACGGCAAACTCCACATAGCCTTCCATGGCTATAAGCATTATCCAAGCGGCATCCGGGCTGTAAAAATAGTGATGTTCGGGGATATTTTCTACCATAAATTTTAAAAAATCGTAAAAATACTCGGGTGCAAATTTGACTTCGGCATTGGTCAGATTGTCGCCGACGTAGCTTATATCCGCGCTTAAAATTTTACTTTGGATGTTTGGGTTTGAGCTTATAAAATCCTTAATATCGGTAAAATTTTTATAATTAGCCGTTTTGTAGTCTTTTAAATTTTGCAAAACCGGCTTTGAGCCGATAAAACTAAAATTTTGCCCTATAAACTCCGCTCCGCCGTCATTCGCGCACCACTCGTCGCCCAAAGCGGACAAAAAAGCAAGCATCTCGTCATCGGCCCAGCTAAAATTTTCAAAATCCATTTTCATCCCGTAAAGTCGTTGTAAATTTAAATTGTGCCGCCGCACGCCTATTTTTATAAACTGCGCTGATTTAACTCAAATTTCGCGCCCAAAACTCGCAGTAAAGAGTTTTAAGCAAATTTGGACGTTTTTCATCAAATTTCGTCAAAAAACCATAAATTTTCAACAAAAAGGCGTTATATCTTGAGATGATTTTTGAAGTCGCGACATAAAAATAAAACGCAGCGGACCGGTCGTCCGTGAGTATTTATTTTTACTAGCCCTTCAAAAAGCGTCCAAGAGATAATGCCCTAAAATCACTTAAGAGCCTCGAGCCTAACCGCGACCGAACGCTTATGCGCCCCCAGCCCCTCGGCATCGGCTAGCTTCATGCATGCGTTTCCTAGCTCGCTTATGCCTTTTGCGTTTAGCGAGATGAGCGAAGTACGCTTCATAAAATTTTCAACCCCTAAAGGCGAATAAAACCTCGCGCTACCGCCAGTTGGCAACGTATGGTTCGGTCCGGCTAGATAGTCGCCCATAGCTTCAGGCGTAAAGTGCCCGATAAATATCGCTCCGGCATGCCTGATCTGCCTAGCCAGCTCCATCGCGTCATTCGTAGCGATCTCTAGGTGCTCGGGCGCTAGCTCGTTAGCTAGCCTCACGCACTCATCAAGGTCGCTAGCTACGATGATAGCGCCCTTTTTATCGATGCTAGCTTGCGCAATCGGCTGCCTAGCTAGAGTCTTGATCTCCTCGTTGATATGCCTTTGCACCGCCGCGCCGAAGGCTTGATTTGGCGTGATGAGTACGGCGCTAGCCATCTCGTCGTGCTCGGCCTGCGAGAGCAGATCCACGGCGATGTGGCAAGGATCGGCGCTCTCGTCTGCTATGACGCAGATCTCGCTAGGGCCCGCGATCATATCGATATTTACCTCGCCGTAGACGAGCTTTTTAGCCGTCGCGACGTATATGTTGCCAGGACCTGTGATGACGTCGGTTTTTTTGATCGTTTGCGTACCGTAGGCCATCGCCGCAACCGCCGATGCGCCGCCCACTTTATAGGCCTCCTTGATGCCGCAGACGTGCATGGCGGCTAGAAGCAGCGTATTTACCTTGCCTCCGACGGCAGGCGTGCATACTACTATCTCCCCAACGCCCGCAACCAGGGCCGGGACGGCGTTCATGAGCAGCGAGCTAGGATAGGCGGCCTTGCCTCCTGGGATATATAATCCCGCGCGGTCTAGCGGGGTGTACTTTGCGCCTAGCAAAACGCCGTGCTCATCGTGCTCCATCCAGGTTTTTGGCAGGCTTTTTTCATGGTAGCTTTTGATGCGCTCAAAGGCTAAATTTAGAGCGTTTCGCAGGCAGCTATCTATACCGTCGTAGGCCTTTTGCATCTCGTCGGTGCCGATTTTTAGGCTATTTGCGTCGGGTTTCCAGCGGTCAAATTTCTCTATCTGTTCAAAAAGCGCCTCGTCGCCTCTAGCGCGCACGTCTTCCAGTATCTGCGAAACGGCTGGCATAACTGCACTCATATCGCCGTTTGAGCGGTTTACCAAAGCCGCAAAATAGTCCTTAAAATTTTCGTTGCTAGTGAGTAAAAACTTCATCTCGTCTCCTTAAATTTTCTTTCGTATCTTAGTTTTTGACTGATATTTCCGAGCGCGCCACCTTGGTGGATGTATAAAATCTCGTTTTTAAACGCGCCCGGGTTTGCCATCATCGTTAAAAAACCCACCGGATCGTAAATGAGCTCAAACTCTATCCCCGTTTGCTCGCATACTTCGCGCCAAATTTGATAAAGCTCCGGCTTTAGATCGCCGAAATGATATTTTTTGGGCGGCGGCAAAATGCGAACCTTTGAGTTTGGCGTCAGCGCCTCGATCTCGCTTTTTAGGTAGTCTGCGTCGCCCACGCAAGGACAGGTAAAAACGTCAAATTTAACGTGCTTAGCCAAAAACGCCGCCGACGTGCCCGTGCCTGAAGGCAAAAATATATCAACAACCTTGCCCTCCGCCTCCGCCCAGCGCTCTATCTGCCTAGCCTGGGAGATAGAGCCCGCCTCAGCCTGCGGCTGCCAAACGCCCTCGTTTATAAAAAGCGAATCGCCGATGAAGCAATCCTGCGCGTCGGGTAAATTTGAGCTTGTTTGGTCTGCGGATTTTTTTAAATTTGGGTTTTTATGGCTTATGCATTCGCTAAAATTTGCGCTTGTGAGCTTTGCCAATCCGTCAAATTTGCTCAAAATTTCTCTGTCTTGATTTTGTAAATTCGGCGCGATCTCGGATTGCGAATTCGGTATATTTTTCACGCTTAAATTCGTATCCGCAAAACTGCATCGTTCGTCAAATTTACTTAAATTTGATCCGTTTCTATCAGAAGCATCCGTCAAATTTACAGCATCATCGCCGTAAATCTCGCCCTCTTTTAGACCGGCTAGTTCGTAAGCTAGAGCCCTAGCACGCGCCCGCCTATCTTTATCTATATAGATTTTCATCCCGTTTTCGAGGGCGAATTTAAAATTTCCGATCGGATTTGCCGCCAAATTTGAGTTTAAATTTGAAACTACGTAGTGAAACTCCAGGCCCTTTATCTTTGCAAAAACGCTTAGGCTATACATCGCGTTTGACTGGCTTGAGCCGTAGCTAACGATGCGCTTTACACCGCCTAGACCGGCATGCAAGAAATACTCCAGCTTTCTAGCCTTGTTGCCGTTAAATTCGCCGTCCATCAGATCGTCGCGAAGTACGTAAAACTCGAGTCCGTTAAATTTAGTCTTTTGAATACTTTTGATTTTGCCGCTCCAAGAGATCTTGCATCTCTTTCATCGACTCTTTGTCCGAGATCGAAAATTTGATCTCGATGCGCCTTGAGGCATCGGGATCTTCTTTGCCGTTTTTCATCACCAGATCGCTAAAGCTACGCCCGCTAGCGATGAGATAGCGTTCTAGGCGCTTATCTTTGTTCCACGAATAGATAAAATCTAACACCGAATACGCTCGCTTTTGCGACAGATCAAGGTTGTACATGTAGCTACCTACGGAGTTCGTATGCCCTTCGATCACGATCCTGTCGATGTGTTTTGCGATCTCTTCGTTATTTAAAATTGCCTCGAAATAAGTCTGCAAGATTTCTTTTAGACGTGCCTTTGCCTCGTCTCTTAGCTCATAAGATCCCGTGTCAAAAAGTATAGACTCGGGCAGCGATACGACGCCCGTGCTAGGATCTATGCTGACCTTATTTCCGAGCTTGGCGCGTAACTTCGATATGACGTTTGAGCGAAGCGAGCTGATGTCTCTTATCTTGTCTTTTGTTTTGTTAAAATCCTCTTCCAACGCAGCAAATTTTGAGATTTCATCGCCGTATTTTGCGTTTAGCTCGTTTATCGCTTCATCCTTTTGCGCTAAAATTTGCCCTAGCTGCAGCACTCTATCCTGCAAATCTGCGATAGTTTTGTTTGCGTCGTTTAGATTTATCTCGTAGGTTTGGGTTAGATTTGTGAGTTCGTTTTTCTCTTTTTTGACGCCTTCAAGCATCTCGTTTACGAGCCTGTTTATGTCGGCAAGCTCTTTATTTTCACTCTTTGCGCGGTCCAAATTTGAAAAAATTTCTTTTATGACGTTTTCTTTACGCACAAGCTCGCTTCGGGATGAAACGATTTGCTTTTCGCGCTCGCTCAAATCTTTTTGCAGTTTTGCCAGATCGCTTTGGCTAAGGACGTATTTTACGACGACGGCGCCGATGATGAGCATAAAAACAAACATCAGCCCAGCCATCAGATCCGCATACGATATCCAAAAGGTCTGGTCGCCGCTTTTGTTCTCGTTACGCGTTTTCATCTAGCATACTCGCCTTTTCGATAGTTTGCAAGATCTCGTTTGCCTCTTTATCAAGTTCGTCGATGTCTTGCTTTAGCCCTTCAATGAGCGCGCTATTATCATCGTAAGCTTCGATAGCTTCGTCGTCAAAGGCCTTTTTAAACGCCTGCACTCCATCGATCAAGCTCTCTTTAAAGCCGTCCATAGCTAGTTTTTGTTTTTCTAAGATTTCGCTGCTAAATTTAGAAAGAGACTCGCTAAAATTTCTAACATTATGCTCTAATTCGCCCACGCTCTTTTCAAGTCTTGCGATACGCTCGCCGCCCACGTCGTATAACCTGTTGTACTGCTCGGCAAATTTTAACTGCATATCTTTGATGTTGCCGTTAAATTTGTTGATAACGTTTAAGATTTCGGCATGAACCTTGATGAGGTCTTTTTGATCTTTTGAGGATCTTAGCAGCGTATTCATCGTCTCTTTGATGTGTCCGCCGCTTAGCTTAACGGCTTCTTCCTCATTTTTTAAGATATTTGTAAAAGTTTTAAATTTAGCCTCGATAGTTTTGTCGAGTTCCTCGAAAAACTCGGCGTTACTAACGTGCTCAAATATCACTCCGATCTTCTCGAAGTGCCTTAAATTCTCTTGCAAATATCTTCTATCAAGCTCTTCTTTAGTCCAGAAAAAGCCGCTCGTAGCATTTTTTTGCCTTCGCACCAGCGTTTCAAATTTACTCGTCCCGTATTTTTCAAAAAATATCCACCAAAGCGCCAGAAAGATACCGTAGATAGAGACGTAAAACGCAGTCGCTACGCCGCTAAGAAGGGTTGAAATTTCGGTTTCAAGTTCGGTTGTATTTGAGGAGTTAAACTCCGGCATAGAAACGGCGATACTGATAAACGTTCCTAAGATGCCTAGCATCGGGAAGATACCGGCACCCACGGAAGCAAAATTTTCGTTACGCAAATTTCTGGTGTAATAAGCGACAAATTCGTCAAATCCGGCGTTTGATTTCGTATCTTTGCCGATAACCAAAAGGTGTTTGATGATGTATTCTTTTAAATTTCGCTTAAAATCAGCCCCGCTTTGCTCGAAATAGCAACAAGCAAGCTCGGCGCTATTTTTAGCAAAGATTAGCTAGATCACCCAAATAATACCCATCATAACGACCGTATGTAGGCCGATTTGAAAATCTATATACCCAAAATATCCAAGAAGCGCCGCCAGATATATCGCCGTCGGCAAAAATATAATTTTCGCATACACGAAAAACGACTGCCTGCCCTTTACTTCAGGTAGCGTCAAATCGGTAAAACTATCGTTCTTTGCTTCTTTTTTGGGTTCCATCGTAAGCCTTAATTTCTATTTAAGCAGTTTAAGTCCTCAAACGCCGTTAGTAGGCGCTTTACCATCGACTCCTCGCCGGCGCGCAAAAATTTACGCGGATCGTAGTATTTTTTGTTAGGCTTATCTTCGCCTTCGGGGTTACCGATCTGACCTTGCAAATAAGCGCGATTTTTCGCCTCGTAGCCGCGTACGCCGTCCCAAAACGCCCACTGCGTATCGGTATCGATGTTCATCTTTACTACGCCGTAGCTGACGGCATCTTTGATATCCTTTAGCTCGCTACCGCTACCGCCGTGAAAGACGAAATTTACGGGTTTATCGGTTAGGGTTTGAAATTTATCCGCAACGTATGCTTGCGAGTTTTTCAAAATTTCCGGTCGAAGCACGACGTTGCCAGGCTTATACACGCCGTGAACGTTACCAAAGCTGGCCGCTATGCTAAATCTATCGCTGATTTTACTTAGTCGCTCATATGCCCGCGCGACGTCTTCTGGTTGGGTATAAAGAAGCGCGTTATCTACGCTAGTGTTA
>CAUPYN010000093.1:0-7556 GCA_963515575.1 uncultured Campylobacter sp. | reverse complement strand
CGGTTGTAAAGGCGCCGAACTATATAAACTAAAAATAAATACCGCCCTAAAGACATATTTCTTGCGGTACTTAAGCTGCGGTTAAATTTGCCTCGTTTAAAACTCCCAAGTTTGAGTTTCACTCGGTCAAAAGCGATGTTGCCGCTTTAGATTAGTAGAAACTCGTTTGACTTGCCGGTATTAATGCTGTAAACAGAATTTGCGAGTATGTTTTTGCCGACCGCTTATCATAGCCGCAAAATCTTGCCAAACTTTATCGTCAAATTTGCTGTCGTCCGTATTTAAACGGCATTTGGATAGATATGGATGCGGATACTATATAGCGCAAATCAGCGCCGACTACATCTAACGTCCGTAAACTCCCCATGTCTAAAAATATACTTCTAGAGCTTAGGCCGCCGTACTTTTACCGCTTGATTTGAAAAATTAACGGGATTATGACCACGAACGCACGAAGCCCGTGTGCCTAAATAGGCGATCTGCATTACTACTTTTGCGCTAGAGCATACTATATTAGCCGACGCAAGTACTAAATTTATAAAATTTGAATTTAGTTTACTCTACGACTTAAAAATATACAAAGCAACTTACCAAGGTAAATTTACAAAATAGCGTAAACTATAAATATAGCTGAAACTTTGAGTTGTGAATTTAAACTTTATCGATAAATAAAGCAGAAGTTAAAACCAAAGTAGAGCTATAAGGTAAATATTAAGGAAAAAGTTTTAAACCGTAATCAAGAAAGTATAAAAATCGGTAGAGCCAAGCTCTACCGAAAAAAGAGATTAGAGGCTGTTGATAGTTATATTTCCGCTAGCATCCACTGTAGCATCTAGGTTAGCCATATTGATGTTACCGGCTAGTTTAACTAAGTTATCGTTAACGTCAAAGCTAGTTCCGGCTGCCGTGCTATTATAGAACAAGTACGTCTCGTTGCCGTAAGAAAACGCATATACCTTACCGGCTGCCGTGGCTGTAGTAAAAAATCCGGTCGCCGTAGCAAATGCAGCGAAATTAGCATATGTATTACCATTAGGATCTAGGTAAACCTTTTCTACGGCGCCAGCCGTGGCTGAACCGCTGATTTTAATCTTATCGCCTACTGTTAGATTCTCGATAGCGGTGTATCTTAGATTATCGCTACTTCCGTCAAAGCCGCTGCCTGCTATCTTTGATGCGCTTACGTCAAAGGTATCGTTACCCGAACCGCCTTTTATCGTGATGACTTGCTTGGTAGCTGTTATCGTTCCGGTTGTTACTTTATTTTCACCCTCGCCGGTTTCGATAGTGATATTTTCTTTGGTCTGCGCATCTGCCAAAGTAATTGTGTCGTCGCCTGCGGTACCTTTGATGCTTTCGATTTTAGTATTTGCCGTAACGGTCGTGATAGTACCGGACTCAACGTTTCTTAAGCCGCTAAAGTCGATCTTCGTAAGCTCAGCTGCGTTCGTGCCGTTAAATTCATATTTATCCTGCAAACCTTCGCCCATATCGCCAGAGACGGTAACTGTTTTTAGATCCTTACCCACAGTAGCTACTTTTGTCGCAACAGTTACTTTTAGAGTGTCATTTTGCCCAGAAGTGCTGACGGTAGCAGTAAAATCTTTAGAATTTGCATCCTGTTTAGCTATGAGGCTTATCTGTCCGGCTGCACCGCCAGTAGCATCTAGAGGAGTTTGCGTAGAGCCTTTATAGACGATAGTATCTGCTTGTATGCCCTTTAGAGAGTTTGCGCCTATAGTACCGCTTAGGTCGATAGAGACCTTATCAGCCGTCACCTCATTAGCCGTGCTTATTTTTACCAAACCTCTAGTATTTCCGGCATCTATATCTACGGTACTACCTGCTTTTAGGTCAATTTTACCGATCTGTGCACCCGTTCCGCCGCTATTTATAACGTCTTTTAGAGTGATCTTTAGGCTATCGACGACTCTATCAGCAGGAGTAGAGTGGTCTATGTCGTCTATTTTTAAAGTTGTAGACGTAGCGGTTCTATCATGGATGCTTTTGATATTGGTAGCATTGATTACGATATTTTTAGCTATAAGCTTACCTATATCAAGCTTGCCTTCAACATCTTTAGCTGTGATATTGATATCGTTTTGAGCCGTTAGGGTGCTACCGACACCTATTTTAACGTCATGTCTAACCGAACTAACGTCAAAGGTAATCCCGCTTTTTTTAGAAGTTATATCGCCACCCATTTCTAGCCATCCTACGTTATTTGCCACTAAATTCACTTCGCCGCCGACTTTTATTACGCCTACTTTTATGCCGTTTGTGATATTTTTTAGATTAATGTTTGCACCCGCATTGCTGGCTTCTTTTGTCGTAATATTGTCAATGTTAAGATTTTTAATCGTTGCGCCACCTAGAGTACTAGTAGTTAGGTCGTTTACTTTTACGCTTACGCCATTTTCAGAGCTTATAGAGCCTAAATTTTTAAGGTCGATGAGAGAACCTACCGCTAAAGGCGCACCTCCTTTTACGTTTATATCGGAGACGAATTTAAGCGTATCGTTATTGCCTAGATCAAAGCTTCCAGAAGTCTTTAAATTTAGTTTAGCAATATTCGTAGAATTCGTATCGGTTTTTAGAGTAAATTTATTAGGGTTTGCGCTAACTATGTTTACGGTTTTTAGCAAAGTCGAGTTATCTAGACTTATACCAGAATCCACCGTAGTATTTACGTTTAGATTTAAGGTGTTAGCTTTAGGTAGCTCTAGTATGCTATCTGAGTTAGCAGAGCCGGCAGTCGTTATGACTGAAGCGTCTAAATTTACGGTAACGTTTCTAGATTCCGATAGTCTAATCTTGCCTGCCATAGCTGTAGGCGAGGTTGCGTTATCTATCTTATAGTTTACAGTCTCTACAGAGGTATCGTTTACGTGGACTTTACCTGCGCCGCTACCTTCTGCATCCGTAGCATAAGGGCTGACTTTTTTAGTTAAATTTACCGTTTTGATACTTGAGCTAGTTACGACTAGTTCGTTGTCTAGCTGACCTACTTTTAGGGTCTCTATATCGTTTTGTCCGACCAAGTCCAGTGCAGTTACGCCACTAGAGTTTTTATCCAATAACTCGATATTTTCTACGCCCTTTAACGTCATCTTTTTTAGACCTTGGAGACTTCTAACCTGGAGAGTATCGGTGCCGGCACCAGCGTCGATAGACGAAGAATTGATAGTAAGCTCACCAACCACTATAGTGTCGTTGCCGCTACCGCTTTTTACGGAGCTATATTTGCGGGAATCGCTTAGATCCGCGGTTAAATTTCCGGTCATAGTAGAGGCGTCAAGGCTTTTTACGAAATCCGTACTAGCAGGGGTTGTATCCCTATCCTTTGTTGCGATATCTAGATCTGCTGCACCTTTTACCGTTATAGCTTTATTTTGAACTTCTTTTATATAGCTTTTAGCGTCTTTTGTAGCGATATTTAGCGTCTCGATACCGTTAAATTCGACTTTCATTGACTTTACATGTCTATCGGTGGCTGTAGCCTCGGAAACGGCGGTCTCTCTGCCCACGTTATTTAGGGTTAGATTTTGCACATCATTAGAGCCGCTAGTTAAATTTGTATTATAGATAATACCTATTTTGGTTGCATCTTTTTGGCCGTTTACCGTTAAATTTACGATGCTTGCAAGATCGGTTATTCGAATACCGTTTGTTCCGGTAGTAGACACCGATTTTAATCCGTCAATCTTAGCGGCATTAAAAATTCTTTGAGAATCGGAAGTGTTTGTTAAGTTTAAAATTTCGATATTTTTCGCATAGCCGTCTACGAAGCCCGTAAAGCTATCGTTAACTGCAACGTTTAGTGCGTCGGTACCTCTGCCGCCGTCTAGCTTATCGTTTACTTTTAGAGTGTTTCTATCCGCATACGAGCTGGAAACCGCGCTAAACACGTCTAGTCCCTCGCCTCCGGTGATGGTTTGATCCTCGGTGGTCAATGTGTGAGTAGTGACGGTAGCCATCGCATCGATTCTAGCTTTTTGCGCGGCTAAATTCGTAGAGTTTGTAGATCTGATAATCTCTTGAAACGGCGTATAGTCGTATCCGCCATTGCCGTCGCTATCTATAGAAGCGATCTTTTGAGCCATGTATGCAGATACCTCTGTTTTGTTTGCAAAGGTTTGCGCAGCTACTGGATCAGCCGCTCTAGCCTCAGCCGAGGTTGCTACTTCAAATAATTTTACTAGCGTATCGCCCCTTGAGTTTCCTAGTTGCAAGTGTCTAACCCATGCATTGATGCCGTCTGGGTCTTGGGTATAGTCTTTGCCTAGGATATTTTTATAGATAAGCTCTACGTAGCCTCTATCAGTGCTTACGTCCACGCCCATACTTGCAAAATAAGGCGGTGTAGCCGGGGAAGCTAGCATTTCGTTTGCCATCTGGGCTACGGTTTTAGTAGCGCCTGCTGCTACCCACGCGTTAAAGCCCGCACCCTCGGGCGCTCTGTTAAATAATGCCACATAAAGCTGGGCGACTTGCGCTTGTGTTACTGCCATTAAGGACTCCTTTTTTAGTGTTTTCTTGAGTTTTTTGGGTATCTTTACAGAATACTATCGCTAATTATATCATAAAAAAGTCGGAAAATAGAAAATTTAAAAAATCCGCTCACAGAAAAAATGTATATATCAGACGGATACCGAGGCCAAAAATTTGACCTCGGATTATAATCGGCGACATAACGATTAGCTCAAATTTATATAGTTATCTCAGCACCCGAGACGTATGGATTTAGGTTGTCGATGTGATATCCGGCTAGTTTGATTAAGCTATCGTTAACCGTAATATCGTCTTGTCCTCCGTTTGCGTCTTGGATCAAATACGTATCGTTTTTATACATAAAAGCGTACGTAGTATTAGCAGCTGTGGACACATCGGCAGCGTTTAGGAATTTATTTATAGCGTTTAGAAGGCTGGTTTCGTTATCCAGATACATAGATACCTTCCTTATCTCGCCGCCGGCTATATTTGCAGCCATCTTAATCTTATCGTTATCTTTGGCATTTACGATAGATACATAGTTGCTTACATCGTTGGCATCATAGTTTACCATGGCGCTACCGCCTATATTATAGGTATTTACGCCGTTACCGCCGTCTAGGGTTAGGACGTTTGGTTTTCTGCCGGTTCCGCTGGCTAGGACGCCGGTTAGATTAAATACGTCATAGCCGTCGGTACCTTTTACGGTTAGAGATTTGTTGTTAGCACCGAGCAACGCGCTTCCTAGGTTTATAGTTCCGTTTTCTACGTTTTTTAAAGCGCTCATGTCTATTTTTTTAAGACTATCGGCTCTAACGGTAGCATTTAGCGTGTACTCGTCCATACCGTCACCTAGGTCTCCGCCTACGGCGTAGGTTTCGCCGGCAAAATCCGAACTTACGGCTCTAAAGTTAAACTCGAATTTATCCTGTCCTACAGAACCCGTTACGTTAGCTTTAGGATCTACGTTAATGCCGGTAGTAGAAGCAAGAGATATATCTACGCCGTTAGAACCGTTAGTATGGCTTATAGCCGAGCTTTTAAACGTTACATTACCGCCGGTTATAGTACCTATGGTATTTGCTTGCAAGCTTTGGCTTAGATCGATTTTTACCGTAGAGTCTGCGCCGACGGTTACGTTGCCGATGGTTACAGCGCCTTCGGTTTTGCCGGCGTCGATGTTTACTAAGCCGTTTTCAATATTAGTAAGACCAGACTCTTTGATGCCTATGTTGCCGATATTTAGGCTTTGAGCTAGATTGTTTGCAACAAGATTAAATTTAAGGCCTTGGGCTATATTAGCAGGAAAGTTAACCATGGAAACAAGAACGTCTCCCTTAACGTTATTAAAATTTAAGTCTATAGAGGCGTTATCCATGATATCATAAAAATCACCGAATAGCAAATTGTTGTCTAGATTACTAAATTTTCCCTTATATGACGTAAAATTACTAGTATCAAACATTCTTACCTCGTCTTTAATATCGCTTAACTCGATATTGGCTTCGTGTACTTTATCGCTACTAGGAGTTGCCTTAAGATCTAGACCGCTTATAGATAGTTTTTTATCGAGAAATTTTGCTTTTAAGGTTATATTGCTCGCACTTAACTGTGCCGTACCGCCTATCGTTACGTCTTTTTTGATATTTTCTAAATTTAAAAATACGGCAGAGTTTGCTTTTGAATTAGTAATATTTCCTATCGTTAGCGTCTTGTCTATATTTCTAAAATCTCCGTCTAGCGAGCTTAAATTTTTTATAGTTCCGAATTTGACATCGCCCTTTACCTTGTCAAAAACTAGCCTTACGTTATCGGTGCTATTTGTAGCTATAGTATCGGCGTCAAGGTTGGCAAAGGTAAAGTTTTTTTGCAAATTTTTAGCCGTAACTACGGTATTGCCCGATTTTATGAGCGGAGTCGGGTTTTCTATAGCGTCTTCTTCGCCTATGGCTACGTTACCCTGAATATTTTCTAAATTTAGATTAAATCTTGCATTAACTTGCGTATTTGTGATCACGTTAAAGGTGCTAAACTCGTTTAAATTTCTGGCAATCAAATTTACGCCGTGCAATGAGCTTGCGCTACCTAGCTCGCCCAAAACTATGTCGGAATTTGAAGTACCGTCGATTTGAACAACACCCTCCAAATTTATCTCGGAGATGTTTTTTAAAGCTATTCTCTTAGGATCCATGGTATACGTCTCAAAAATACCGAAAGCATTGCCTGTTTTTACGTTTAACGTATGAACTTTATCAAAATCGTTTGATTTATCGTCGTTCATCGTCTTAACCTTGATCGTAAACGAGTTTTCATCGTTTTTATTTACGTAGTTTATTGTCTCGAGCGATACGGCGTCTTTGAGCCAGTAACTTACGGCTTGGTATTTGTTTATATCAGCGCTTTTGTCGATATTGATATCTATACTTTTCATTTTAGAGGCTTCTAGGTATTCAGACGCACCGCGAGTATCGGGAGGGCCGTCCACGCCGATATGATGCACGCTTGAGCGAGCGTCAATTTTTAGAGCTATTTTCGTAGCTTCATTCGCTACAACCGCTCTTGTCGTGCCCACGCTCCAATTAAGATAATGATGTTCGTCAGGATTTGAATTTGCGTAATTTATCGTTTTTAGTCCCGGCGTAGTTATGTTCGTCATAAACGCTTCGCCCTTATTGGTATCTACGTTTACGGTATCTATAGCAGAGTTGGTTAGGCTTACATAGTTGTAATCTCTAGCTATATTTACCGTCTTCACGCTTTGCGCATTAGCTAGATCTAGGGTACCGTCGTTGTTCTTTACGAACGTTACGTTTTCTACGTTATTAGCGTTTAGTCTTCTACTTCCGTTTAGGTTGGTAAACTCTACGCTATCTTCGTTTGCTCCGCCGTCTATGGTTAGGTTTGGATTTGCTCCGGCTACGCTAGCAAATTTAAAGGTATCTTTACCGCTGCCGCCTTTTATGGTTTTTATAGCGGTAGACGCCGTTACGTCGGCGGTTAGGTTTCCTGCAAAGGTAGATGCGTCTATGTTCTCTACGTTTTGGCTAGTTTCTACGTCTAAGCTT
>CAUPYN010000092.1:0-7564 GCA_963515575.1 uncultured Campylobacter sp. | reverse complement strand
TTTTAAAAATCTGCTGAAAGGAAGGTAATGTCCGTAAAACAAGAAAGACGAGATTTTATCGGTTTGGCGTTCGGGGCGGTAGCCGCAGTAGGCGGCGCGGCGACCCTCGTAGCCGTCAAAAAGACCTGGGATCCGCTTCCTAGCGTTAAGGCGGCGGGATTTACGACCGTAGATCTCAGCCCGATGAAAGAGGGCGAGATGCGCCAAATAGAGTGGCGTAAAAAGCCGATATTTATCCTAAAAAAAGACGCTTCGATGGCGCCTAACGACAAGCGCGACGTCGTGGTAGACGGTGCTAGATATATGGTGGCGATCGGGCTTTGCACGCATCTTGGCTGCATCCCGGAGTGGAAACCGGGCAAGCAACTTTTCGTTTGCGCCTGTCACGGAGGCGAATTTAACGCAGACGGCGTAAATACCTTCGGCCCTCCTCCGCGCCCGCTAGACATACCGCCGTTTAAGATAGACGGTACGAAACTCGTTTTGGGCGAGACTAGCCCCGAATACGAAAAACTAACGGCTCAAGCGTAAGGAGGGGAAAATGCACATCAGAAAATCAACGGGCGTTTTAGACTGGCTGGATCAAAGGATCGCCCTAAACAAACTAATGAAAGTCCTCGTCAGCGAATACTGGATACCGAAAAATATAAATTTCCTCTGGGCGATGGGCGTTATACTCACGACGCTTTTTGCGTTGCTTATTTTTACCGGATTTATGCTGGTTATGTACTATAAACCGGATATAAATTTAGCCTTTGATAGCGTAAATTTTACCATAATGAAAGAGGTCGAGTACGGCTGGCTATGGCGCCATATCCACGCGGTTGCGGCTTCGGTCGTATTTCTCATAATCTACATCCACACCTTTACGGCGATTTACTACGGCTCTTATAAAAAAGGCCGCGAGATGATTTGGATTAGCGGCATGCTGCTTTTCATTTTGTTCTCCGCCGAGGCGTTTAGCGGATATATGCTGCCTTGGGGGCAGATGAGCTACTGGGCGGCGATGGTTATTACGAATTTATTCGGCGGCATCCCGGTTATCGGCGATGCGGTAGTCGAGTGGATCAGAGGCGACTACGCCGTTAGCGATCCGACTTTGACGAGATTTTTCATGCTTCACGTATGCTTGCTACCGATCGTGCTTATAGCAGTCGTCGCGATACACTTTTACACGCTTCGCGTTCCGCACGTAAATAACGAAACGGGCGAAGAGATAAACTTTGAAGTAGAAGCCGAAAAATACCTAAGCGGCGATACGAAAAATGCGAAAGTAATTCCGTTTTGGCCGGGCTTCTTGGCAAAAGACTTCATGTATATCGGCTTTTTCATGATTTTCTTTTTCTATCTCGTGTGCTTTCATTTCGACTTTGCGATGGATCCGATAAATTTCGAGCCGGGCAACCCGCTAAAAACGCCTCCGCACATCTATCCGGAGTGGTACTTCTTATGGCAGTACGAAATTTTACGCGGATTTTTCTTCGATATTTTCGGATTTAAAGCCTACAATATCGGCCTTATCGCATTTGCGATCGCGGGCGTGGCGCTATTTTTCATGCCGCTTTACGACAGAAGCGACGTCGTGGCTCCGGCTCACGAGAGAAAGGGCTTTTTCGTATGGTTTTGGCTACTAATCGTCGATATGATTATCCTCACGATTTTTGGCAAATTGCCTGCCGACGGCGTAACGCTAGGCATCTCAAACGCCTGGATAGGCTTTTTCTCGACGATAGCGTTTTTTATCCTACTTTTCGTAGTCTTGCCTATCATAACGACGCTTGAGAAAAAAGGAGCGATGAAATGAAAGAACTAAAAATTTTTATAATCGTAGTCGCGCTTACCGGCGTAGCGTACTGGGGCATAGAGCCCTATGCGCATAGCGTCATGCATCCGCACGTAGCGACGGCAGACTACGACCTGGGCGCAGAGGACGTAGCTCAAGCTAAATCCGTAGTAGAAGCTAGACAAAAAGCTCTCGAAGCCGCACAAGCTCTAAACGATGAAAAGAAAATCGCCGGAGCGAAAAAAGATTTAGAAGAAGCAAAAAAATCTCTTGAGGATTACACGGCGTTTTGGAAAGAAGTAAAGACTATAAATTTAGCCAAAGGAGACGCCGCTAAAGGCGCAGAAACTTTTGCTAACGCGGGTTGCATAGGCTGTCACGGCGTAGAGGCCGCAGGTATGCCAAACGCGCTAAGCGCCGCCGAGCTTAGCGAAGCTCACGGCGTAGTGCCGCCCGATCTTAGCACTGCAGGAGCGATATACGACGCGCATTTCCTAGCGGCTCTTATAAAAGACCCGACTAAAGCGCTAAAGCTAACGCACAAATTTAACGACGAAAAGCCTTATCCTATGCCGGCCTTTTTCGGAGCAGGCGGAGAAGATCCAAATGCCGAGATCGCCGATATTGTCGCTTATCTAAGATCTATCGCGCCTAAAGAAGTTAGCGACGAACAGGTATTTCGCGACGCGTGCCAAAGATGCCACGACATGAAGTACGAAAACAAATACGCGCTAACCAACCGCATAAATTTAGCCGCATATATGGGCTCAAACCCGCCTGATTTATCGATGATGATCCGCTCAAAAGGCGATGATTATCTACATAAATTTATAAACGATACGCAAAAGATGCTACCAGGCACTGCGATGCCTCGCGTAGGACTAAGCAAGGCTAGCGAGGATCAGATCGTAGCCTACATACAAAAAGCCGGCGACGCTAAAAAAGCCGAGCGCGAAAGCCTAGGCATAAATGCGATGATTTACTTCCTGATTTTTGGCATCTTCGGATGGCTTTGGAAACGCAAAGTTTGGTCTAAACTGCATTAAAATAGGAGCCCGTTTTTCGGGCTCTTTTTAATTTATCGCTTCACTTCCTTCTTTTTGATTTTTAAATTTGCCCCGTTTTTAACTCGCAAATAGTTTTTAACCTATTTTATCGCTTGCCGCCTAACACAAAGCCGAGTTTAGCTGCGCCGCTCACCCAAATTTAAACGTTTTTTAGATTCGTCCGCTAAAATGCGTTAAATTTTAAAAGGACAAAAGATGAACAGAGCAGAATTTCAAAAGCTAAATTCTAACGAAAAACAAGACGCGATGCTAAAAATATCCGCCGCATATCCGCAATTTAAATTTCTAAATTTAAGCAAATTTGCATGCGGCGAGCATAGCTTTAAAACGGGCATTTTTGATTTTGAGGGGAGCGAGTTCGTTTTTATCCCGGGGGACGAGCCGGAGCTTGGCTGGGATGATTTTGCCGTTTTAGATGAAAATTCGGCAAAAGAGATTAAAGAACGATGCGACTTTTGCCCCGAGGATCAAAGCCTGCGCGAATTCGTAGCAAAACAGACTTCGCCGCTTCGCCGCGTCAAAATCCCCGCTATGCTGGCCGAAAGAAAACCCGCCGAGCTTAGCTGGTACGAGGTAGGTTTAAGCGATTAAAGACTTAAAATTTACGCAAACGAGATAGAGAATTTTTCGCGCGGTAAAGACAAAGATATTTCTGAAATGACGGTTTGGAGCGCGCTAAAGTTAGTTCGCGAAGACGGCAAAATTCGCGCGTTTTTATTTGACGACGTTACGCACGAGGAGTTTGAAGCGAATTTACGCAAGAACGGCTTTAGCCTACCCAGCCAGGACGAGTGGGAATATCTAGCCGGATGCGGGGCGCGCACGCTTTGGCGCTTCGGCGACAAGCCTGATCCCGACAAGGTAGCGTTACCGCACGTTAGGCAGCCCGAAAATCCGGAATTTTCGCTATTTGAGCCCAATTTATTCGGGCTATTCATCGCCTTTGATCCTTACCCGGTCGAGCTTGTTAGCGCGCCGATATACTTTAAGGGCGGCGACGGCGGCAGCGCGTTTTGCAGCGGCGAGTCGCTATTTGAGAGCCTGTTGCCCGTCTCGCCTTTTTACGCTATGAGCGAGGAGATGCGAAATGATTATTTGGAGTTTTTGGACGACGGCGATATCGATAACGCGATTTACAGACGCATTTTTAGACTTTGAAAAGGCGCTTTAGCCGCTAAATTTAGTGCCAATTAAAGACATCTTGCCCGCGCGTTTTAGCTCAAATTTATGTCGCCGCGTAAAGGCTTCAGTTAGCCTAGGCACCGAGACCTTGCGAAATATAAATTTAAACTCGTACGCTACGCCTGCTTTGCAAAACGCTTTTGCGCCGATTTACGCCAACCGCGAGATTAAAGCAAGCGCAAAACGATAATTTCGCCGCAAAAAGCCAAGCTTGCTTTCGTTTTTCGTTGATTAAATTCTCGTAGATTTATCCTTAGATGCTAAAATCAGCCACCGTTTTTCATAAAATTTACCGAAAAGGAAAATTATGGTTAAATCTAAAATTTTTGCCGCTCTTGCGGCGCTTTGCCTCGGGTTAAATTTAAACGCTAGCGAGCTGGAGGGCAGGTGGAGCATCGTCTCGGCAAACATAGACGGGCAGGAGGTGCAAACGGCAGGACAGAAGTGCTTTGAGGATTCGTTTTTCGAGGTTAGCGGCCACGAGGCAAAGCTAGGCCTTAGCTCCGTAGGCGAGGACGGCGCGTGCAAAAGCGGCACGGCAAGCTACGCCTTTAAAAGCATGGGTGCTGGCAAATACGCGCTAGGTCCTATCGGCGAGTTTTGGTTAGATAAAGACGCGCTAAAGGTAAAACAGTCCTTAGACGGCGGCAAATTTATCGTTTTTTCTTTCAAAAAAGACGCAGCCGCAAACACAGCCGCGGCAACGTCAGCCGGCTCAAATTTGAGTTCGGACGAGCTAGAGGGCAAATGGGAGATCGACTCGGTCGTAGCACAAGGGCAGACGTTTAAAACGGCAGGCCAAAAGTGCTTTGAGGACTCGTTTTTCCAGATAGCAGGCAGCAAAGCGACTATTAGCATCGCGGCAGCAAATCCGGACGGTACGTGCAAAACCGGCGCGGGAGAAAGCGGCTACAAAAGCCTTGGCGCGGGCAGATACGCGCTAGATAACGACGCGGGCGAATTTAGATTAAAGGGCGACACGCTCGAATACGAACAAAGCGCGGGCGGTGTCTTGTTTACCTTTAAAAAAAGCCGCGCGGCACACGCTAGCTCAAATCAGGCGCAAGCCAAATCAAACTCAAATTTAGAGCCCGAAAAAGACCCTAGCGTCAAGCATAGCGACGCAAAAGCGACCAAAAAAGGCACGGGCGTATTTGCGGGCAAGTGGTTCTTCATAAACACCAATACCGACATATCCTTTTATCTGCGCGACGACGGCACTTACGCGAGCCGTTTAGAAAAGCCCGACTGGCGCACGCGCATCGACGGCACGTATAAAAAAGACGGCAAAAAAATCGTACGAACCGCCAACGACGGCGAGCAAAGCACATATAGCTGCGAGGATGCGGATTGCACGTTTTTGTGGAGCGACGGCGGATACCATCTCTTTAACGCTCAAATCTTAAATGAGGTGCCAAAGGGCAGCTACTCATTCACCGCCGTTGGCTCCATGTCCATTTACAACGCCTCGGGCGGCACAGATATCGTTGGCGGAGGCGCGAGCGGGTACTATGACTTCGACGGCAAAGGCCGCTTCAAGGACGGCAGTTGGGCCTACTCCTCCGCCGCCATGAGCAATGTGGGCGGCGGAGGAACAAGATCTAGCAGTAGCGCGGGCTCATATACGCTGGATAGCGGTGAACTCACGCTCAGATACGACGACGGACGGACGCAGCGACATAGCTTTTTTTACATTCCGCCTACTAGCGAAGGAAAAGCGGGCGGAGCGGTCGTCGACGGCGTGATATATTTTTTGGACGAATAGCAACCCATCGGCGTAAAACAAGGGCAAATTTGATAACAAAAAGCCGAAGGCAAAACCGCCGCAGACGGCTTAAAAATTTATGAAAGGAAAAATATGGCTAAATTTAAATTTTTTGCAATCCTCGCGGTGCTTTGCCTCGGGTTAAATTTAAGCGCTAGCGAGATAGAGGGCAGGTGGAGCATCGTTTCGGTTACGGCACAGGGACAGACGTTTAAAACGGCAGGCCAAAAATGCCTTGAAGACTCTTTTATCGAGGCTAGCGGCGATAGCGCGCGCCTAAGCCTAAGTAGCGCGGGCGACAGCTCATGCGAAAAAGCCGAACAAAACTTCGCTCTAAAAAGCCTAGGCGGAGGCAGATACTCGCTTGGCGGCGGCGAGCTACGACTAAATAACGACTCGCTCGAATACAAACAAGGCACGGACGGCGGCGAGATCGTATTTACCTTTAAAAAAGACGAGGTAAATTTAGCCGGCATCGTAAGCGGCGCCGTAAATCAAGCAAGCCTCGGCGGGTCAAATTTAAGCGGGGTCGAGGGCAGATGGGAGCTAGTCTCGCTAAAGGCGCAGGGGCAGAGCTTTAAAGTCGCGGGACAAAAGTGCTTTAGCGACTCATTTTTTGAGATCAGCGGCGATGAAGCGACGGTAGGCATCGCGGGCGTAAATCCGGACGGTTCGTGCAACAAAAGTGCCGGCAAAAGCGGCTACGAAAGTTTAGGCGGCGGCAAATACGCGCTTAGCGCTAAAGGGCTGGGCGAGTTTTGGCTAAAAGACGGCATGCTCGAATACAAACAAGTCGCGGACGGGCAAGAGGTCTTGTTCGTCTTTAAAAAAAGCGCAAGTAGCACGCAAGCAAAAGCAAGCAAATCAAGCTCAAATTCGGCCGAGCCCGCAAAAATCGCAAAGGACTCTAGCGTCAAACATAGTAGCGCCGGGGCGAGTAAAAAGGGCTCGGGGGTATTTGGCGGTACGAAATTTAACATGCTTTTAAACACGAGCGAGGATTATTCTTTTTACCTGCGCGACGACGGCACCTACGCTAGCCGCCTAGAAAAGTCCGACTGGCGCACGCGCATCGACGGCACGTATAAGGTCAAAGACGGCATCCTAACGATAACCAGCAATGACGACTACGACACGAGCTACTACTGCGAGAACGACGACTGCACCTTTTTGTGGAACTCCATCGGCACGGGGTATTATATGTTTCAGACGCAAATCTCAAGCCAAATGCCAAAAGAGTGCTTCTCGTTTCGCAAGGATAGCTCGTCGTCCCTATACGGCTGGTCGGGCGGCAGCGATACGGTAAGCGTAGGCGTGAGCGGATACTACTGCTTTGACGGCAAGGGGCGCTTTAGCTCGGGCGGATCGTCCTACGCTACGGCAACCTCGGGTACCGCCGGCGGCGGCATAGGCGGGGGCAGCTCAAAATCGCGCAGCGACGAGGGCTCATATACGCTCGATCAAGGCGAGCTAACGCTAAAATACGACGACGGTACGGTCGTTCGCCACAGCTTTTTCTACGCTCCGCCGCTAGGCAAGGACAATAAAACTATGGCAATCATCGACGGCGAGGTTTATCGGTAGTTTCGCTTTTTGTCCGCCTTTTGTCTTAGGCGGGCTAATTTTTCAGCTCGCCCTTTTGCGTTTTAGCTTTTTAGCGCATTTTGATCAAAGGGCTTTTTAGGAGTAAAAATTTACCATGAGAATTATGCTTAGACACTAGAAACTTTACGGAAAAACATTTTAACGAAACCACCCGAAGTTTTA
>CAUPYN010000091.1:0-7596 GCA_963515575.1 uncultured Campylobacter sp. | reverse complement strand
GCCGTAGCCTCTCTGGTTTCGGTGAGGCTGATCGTTACGAGGTCGATTTGCATTTTTGCCATAAACGTTAAAAACTCGGCTAGCGACCCGCGTCTGTTTTCAAGGCTCAAAATAATCTTAAATCTATGCGGAGCTATCTTCGTCCATTTAACGAAAATCATCTCGTTTTTCTCCTCCGCCAGCTTCATAAACCGTTCGCAAAGCTTGTGATGAACGGTAACGTGATGATAGTTTCTAAAGCCCACGATATCGTCGCCGCGTTTTGGAGTGCAACAATAATCAAACTCTACGCTATTTATTTTGTGGTTCGAGTAGATCACGATATTTTCAAATTTTTGTTTTTTTACGTTGTACTTATCCGTTAGCGCGATGGCAAACGGGCGGTCTTTTTTTACGTATTTTTTTAGCGCGTTTACGATGTCTTGTAAGTAAACCGAGTCAAATGCGGCCTTAAAAATTTTCTTGGTTAAATTTTCGCTATCCACCCACTGCGATATAGTTTCGGAAGGAACGCCGAAAATCCCGCTTAAAATCTCAAGCGCGACCATGTTATTTATATCTCTTATCTTTTGCTTGCAGTATGAGCGTATCGTAGCTCTAGCCTTGCCCGTTTTTACGCTGCTTAGCCACGAACAACGGTATTTTGGCTCATCGCCCGTTACGATGCTCACTATGTCGCCGTTTTTTAGCTCCGTTAGTAGCGGCACTCGCATACGGTTTACATAGGCCTCTTTTGCATATAGTCCTACTTGCGTATGTATCTCGTAAGCATAATCAAGCGCGGTCGCGCCGCGAGGAAGCGTAAATATATCTCCCTTTGGCGAATAAACCGCGACGTCTTCTACGTAGAGGCTATCTTTTGCGTATTCGTAGAGCTCCTCCGGATTTTCATTTGCCTCTTCTATGCCGTTTTCTATGCCGCTGATGTCGCTTAGCCAGTCTAGTTTCGGGTTTAAAAAGCCGCCGCTTTTATATTTCCAGTGCGCCGCGACACCATACTCTGCGGTTTTATGCATATCAAAGGTACGAATTTGCACCTCAAAGATGCTTTTGTTATCAAATATCGTCGTGTGTATGGTTTGGTAACCGTTTTGCTTAGGAAGCGCGATATAATCTTTAAAACGCGATATTAGAGGATTAAAATTTATATGTAAATTTCCAAGCACCAAATAACAATCCTGCGGCTCTTTAACCAGCACGCGAGCGGCTAGCAGATCCAGCACCTCCTCTATAGAGATACCTTTTCGCTGCATTTTTAGATAGATAGAGTAGTGGTGCTTGACGCGCTTTTGTATCTCAAAGTCTGTTTCGCTAAAACCGTTTTCAAGCAAAATTTGAAAAATTTTATCGGTAAACGCATTCAGCTTTAGTACGAGCTGTTGCTTATGCTCGTTTAAATAATCGTCTATTTTTTTGTATTCTTCCGGTAAAGCGTATTTAAAACTAAGATCGTCAAGTACGTTTTTTATGGACGAGATACCTAATCTATGCGCGATAGGAGCATAAACCATCAGAGTCTCTTCGGCGATTCGCTTTTGCTTTTCGGGGCGCAATGCCTCTAGCGTTAGCATATTATGCAGTCTATCGCAAAGCTTCACCACGAGCACCCTCACGTCCTCGATAGATATTAGCAGCATCTTGCGAAAGGTCATCGCAGAAGCCGCCAGGCGCTCGTTTGACTCCGAGCTAGCTAGCTTATCCTCTCTGATGGCTACGATTTTAGTTAGTCCTTCGACTAGCTTTGCTACCTCTTCGCCAAAGTCTTCACGCACACTTTCTATCGATCTATCCGTATCCTCGACCACGTCGTGCAGCAAGGCGGCGATAATCATATCCTCATCAGCGCCCATATGCGCTACGATGCAGGCTACTAGGATAGGGTGTATAGCGTAGGGTTCGCCGCTTTTTCTAAACTGCCCGGCATGAGAGATGACGCAGCACTCGACGGCGCGCTCTAAATTCGGAGTAAAGCACACTAGCGAGCTAAGTAGCGCACGCGCCTGCGATACGTCTTTGCATGCAAGTACGTCGTCTATTAGCTGCTCTAGTAAAAATCCGCTATTTGGCTGCTTCAACTATGCCCTCTAAAGCTATTTTGCCCTCGGCTATCTCGCGCAATGCGATATCGGCAAATTTCATCTTGCTAACGTCGATATCAAGCAGGCTTTTTGCTCCGCCGGCTAGTGCCTCGGCTCTTTTGGCTACGACTAGAGCAAGCTTATATCTATCGTCTCCGACGAGTTTTAAAGCCCTTGCCGCTACTTCTTCAGATCTCATTTATTCTCCTTAAATTTAGTTTCTCACGACGGAGCAAAACGCGCTCTCGTCGCCTTGTATGATTTTAAGCAAATTCCCGTCTTTAAACATATTACAGACTAAGATCGGTAGCGAGTTATCTTTAGCTAGCGCTATAGCCGTATCGTCCATCACTTTGATATCGTCGCTCATAGCAAGCTCGTAGTTTAGTTCTTTTAGCAGCGTCGCATCGTCGAATTTATTCGGATCTTTATCGTAAACGCCGTCTACTTTAGTGGCCTTGATGATCATATCCGAATCAATCTCGATAGCGCGCAGTGTAGCCGCCGTATCGGTAGTAAAAAACGGATTTCCTGTACCTGCGGCAAATATCACCACGCGGCCTTTTTCAAGGTGCCTGTTTGCGCGTCCTACAATAAAGGTTTCGCAGATAGCCTCCATCTTTATCGCGCTTTGCACGCGTACGTCTAGGCCTACGCTCTCTAGCGCTTCTCTCATCGCGATAGAGTTTATCACGGTAGCTAGCATGCCCATGTGATCGCCGCTAGTGCGCTTTATGATGCCGTCTCTAGCCGCGCTAACTCCGCGTATGATGTTGCCGCCGCCGATAACTATACCCACTTGGATGCCGTTTTCTACTAGCTCTTTTATCTGTTTTGCGATAAATTTAAGCACCGCGTTATCTATACCAAAACCGCTGTCACCGGCTAACGCCTCGCCTGAAAATTTAACTAAAATTCGCTTCTTTTTCTCCATTTTTCATCTCCTTAAAATTTTGCGATTTTAACTAAATTTGCTTTAAATTTTGCTAATCCGCCCAAAAAACGGCTATTTTAAGCCGATTATCTCAAGCGGATCTATATGATAGTTTTTTTGCGTAACTTCAAAGGTGAGGTCTCGCTGAACGCGGCCGATGACGTAGCCTTTTTGCACTTTAGCGCCCACCTTTACGGTAGGGGCGATCTGGCTAAGGTGCGCGTAGATCGTGTGGATGCCGTTTGGATTTTCGATGATGACGACCTTATCTAGCATCGCGGTTTCTTTAGCAAAGACCACTTTGCCGTTAAATACGCTTTTTACCTTCGCGTCCGCAGAATTTGCGCTTAGCACGACCGATTCGTTAAAAATTTTGATGTTATAGATAGGGTCTACATAGTTGCCGAATTTTTGCTTGACCGTAAAACCGTCAAGCGGCGCGATCGTTTTTTCTCCGCTATATTTTTTCACGAGACTAGTTTGATAGCTCGAGCCAAACTGCTTCACGTCGCCCTCAGACGCGCTCACGCCGGCCTCTCCTTTTTTATCTTTTTTATTTTTTTGAGCTTTGGCTTCAGCTGCTTTTTGCGCTGCTAGAGCTTTTTTGGCCTCCTCGCTCTCCCTTTTTGCGACGATTTTTAGCTCTTCTAGCGTCTTTCTGATCTCGTCTTGTTGGGCTTGCAGGCGCGAGAGCTGCTTTTGATAAATTTCTTTATCTCGCTTTAAATTTGCCAGCGTTTTCATCTGCTTATCTTGTAGAGAAACTAGCTCGGCTTGCTTGAATTTAAAATTTTTTAAATTTGATTTTATGCCCTCTATCTTATCGTTTTGGGTTTTTATCAAATTTTGCGTACTTTCATACTGCTTGGCAAGTGCATTAAAGTCGTCTTTTAGTACCGAATTTAACTTGCTTAGTATCTCTGTAGCGATGATGCTATCTTCGCCCTCGGCGTATTCTTTAGGCATTATGAGATCAAACGAAAACTCGTCTGATATGATACGCACGATACTTTTTTGGATATCTTTTTGACTTTGGGTTAAATTTTTATTTTGATTTACCAGCTCATCAAGCTCGTTGCCCGCGCTTTTAGCGCTATTTTCCAGCTGCGCTATTTGCATGATGAGCTCTTTCATCTTATCATCGGTTTGTTTAACGCTTTTTTCGCCGCCTATGATGTCGCCGGCTAGGTCGTCTAATTTTTTATTCAGCTGTTTTTCAAGGTCTTTTGAGGATTCAAGATACGTCGTTTGGTTTCTGATTTTTTCGTTAGTATTAGCCAAAAGCGCGCAAAAAGCCGCTAGCAAAAGCAAGGCGACTCTCATATACCCGTTCTACTCTTTCGCATAACGGTATAAACGGCTAGAAAACTAAGCGTCAAAGAGACTAAAAGCAGCATCGCTCCGTCATAAAACGCATCGATTGCGGGGAAATTTATATTTAACCCGCTCGCAGCGTCTTTTACGGGCTGAAAATCAGGTAAAAACGCGTAAAAAACAACCGTAAAAACGGTTGCGATAAACGAATCAAATAGCGCGGTTTTGTATAGCGCGCCAGATTTTAGCCACGAAGGAGCGCCAAGTAGCGTCATGATCTCGATACGCTCCTTATGCTCGTAAAGCCAAATTCGCATCTGCTTTAAGATAAGCATAAGTCCGATAAGTCCGATGAGGCAGGAAAATATCGCCGAAATATTTTTAACGAGCTGTAAAATTTTATAGACCTTATCGTGTGTTTTAGAAAACGTCTCTACCCTGCTCACGCCCGCGATTTTTGCTATTTTATCTTTGATTTCGCTCATGTATTGCGTACTTGGGAAGGCATTTAGCCTAAGCGAGTAAAATTTAGGCAAAGCCTCTTGCAAAACGGCAATATTTTTAGCCGAGATATCCTTTGATAGCTTTTCTAATACTGATTTTGAGCTAAGAGGCTCGAGCGACTCAAACGTATAAACAAGCGGCTTTACGTCGGTAGCGTTTAGTTCGTTTTGACTCACGATGATGATGGTATAGTCTTTGTTCATCATATTTTCGTATTCGCTAAGGACGCGATTTGCCGACAAGATAAACTCTATACCCGCAAGCAAGGCTACGAGCGGGATAATAACGCTAAGGTGATTTTTAAAGGATTTCATATATGCGTCCGTTTTCTATAACCAGATGTCTATAAGGCACTCTTAGCGAGACAGGTATATGGTGCGTGACTACGACGATACAAGTGCCAAGATACTCTTTTGCCGAGCGCAAAAGTCCCCAAATAACGTCGCTTGAGTATTCATCTAAGCTACCAGTCGGCTCGTCGCAAAGCAACAAATTCGGATTATGCGCCAAAGCCCTAGCCATCGCTGCTCGCTGCTGTTCTCCGCCGCTTAGCTCGTTTGGAAATTTATCGGCTCTATGGAGCAAATTTACATGCTTTAAGAGCTTTGTCGCCTGATTTTTACAGACGCTTGCGCTTAGACCTTTTATCATCAACGGCAACATCACGTTTTTTTCGATATTCCACTCGCTTATCAAGCGATAATTTTGAAAAACCACGCCGATTCGTTGCCTTAGTTTGTCTAAATTTTGCTGAGTTATATCCGTCATATCCGTCAAACAAACGCTCAAAGAACCCGCACTTGGCTTCATCTGGCCGTAAAAAGACTTTAAAAGCGTGGATTTACCGCTACCGCTTTGCCCCGTGATAAAAACGAAATCATCGGAATAAATGTCGAATTTAGCGTCCGTTATTAGATTTTGCTCGTTCTCGTACCCTAGGCACAGTCCGCTTGCGCTAATTATTTTTTGCATCCGCCAAATACTCCTTAAACGCAAGATGCGCCTTTAAATTTTCAGCCGTAACGAGCGGCTTTTTTATAAAATATTCCGCGCCTTTTTCGCCGAGCAAAACATAGCAATGCTCGGGCGCGTTAAATGCGCCAAACGCCGCGCGAATCAAAATTTCGCCTTCTTTTTCGTATTTTTCCTCTAAATGCAAGAAAAAATCATCCTCTTTTATCGTTTGGTTGCTAAATTTAGCCGAAATCTTGCTCGTATCGTAGCCGTTTTCAAATTTTAGCTCGCCCTGGCTGGCTCTAGGTTCGCTTTGCTTTTCGCAGGTAAAGATAACGTCGTAAATATCTTTTTGATGCCTTTTCCAGCGGTCTTCGTATTTACTGCTTACTTTTAGGTCGCGGTTTTTGTAAATTTGAACATCGGCGTCGCTTATATCTAAAATTTGCGCCAAAGTAAAGTCCGCATACTCGCGGCTATCGGTTCTTAGCTCAAATTTACCGCCCGCTTTTAGCGTTCGCTCGCACTCTAGGGCAAATTTCGCCGAGGCCACGCGCCTATGAGGAGCGTCGTCCCAAGGTACGGGAAAATGCAAGAAAATCTTATCTATAAAATTTGACTCTACAAGCGACAAAAGCAGTCTCGCGTCGCAGTTTACGAGCATGACGTTGTTTAGATTTTTAGCTTTAGCCAGCTTTGCGACCTGCTCGAGCGAGGGTTTATAGACCTCGATACCGACGACTAGCGTATTTGGATTATTTTCTGCTTGAAATAGCAAGTGCCTGCCAGAACCAAATCCGATCTCGATAAATCTGCTCTGAAATTTGCTCTGATTTAAATTCTCAAGCAGCTCGCCCACGCTAAAGATCGCCGAATCTTTTTGCGTAAGGCGCGTGTTTTTTAACGCTATGGCTTCGCTTAAAATTTGATCGCAGTAAAGCTCTTTAAATTTAATCAAAGCATTTTGCAAAAGCCCTATTTTAGCAGGCTTCGTTAGCTTTTCGCCCTTTACCACCCAGTCATTTTCGCGTTTTTTTAGCGTGATAAAAAACTCCTCGCTAGAGCTTTTGGTATAAATAAGGCTAACGCCCTGCCTGCCGCGAGCCTCCCACAAAAAGCTTATCTCGCCGCAATCTTTTGGAGTAAAATTTACGTTTTTAGCTATAAAATTGGGCATTATTCGACGGTTATCTCGGCTTTTGCAGAAGCGTCGGAGCTTATGCCGTATTCATCTACGGCGATCACTTTATAGCTGTATTTTTGCCCGTAAGCAACGCCGTTATCGACGAATTCGTTGCCGGTTATATTTGTAAATTTCTGCTCGCTTCCGCCGCCGTCTCTTATAACGGTAAAGCTTCTAGCCTTATCAGAGGCGTTCCACGTGAGCTTAACCGCCGTACTGTCGGCCACGATAGATGATACGACCGGAGCGTCGATAGCTCCTAGCGTCATGCCGATAATAGGCTCGCTAGGCTTTTTAGACTCTAGGCCGTCTTTATCGACGATGGTGATTTTATAGTATCTAGTCGCGCCGTTTTCGTTTATAAGATCCTCGTAGCTATTTGACGTGGTTTTAACGAGATAGGTGTAGGGCATAAATTTGCTTTACGCGCTATAAATTTTATAGTAGGCAAAGTCGTCGCTAGCCACGCTATCCCATGTCAAAATAATCTTTTTAGGCGCGTTTTGAGTAGCTTGAGCGTTTACGACCTCGTTTGGTAGCTGCTTCGTCGTGGAGTCTACGATCTCGCTCGGTTTTGAGATCGTACCGCTAGTGGTTTTTACGAAAACTCTATATTTGTAGCTTTTTCC
>CAUPYN010000090.1:0-7654 GCA_963515575.1 uncultured Campylobacter sp. | reverse complement strand
ACGCTACGTAGAGCTGAGCTACTTGCGCTTGAGTTACTGCCATGTGGACTCCTTTTAATGTTCTTAGTTATGGTTTGACGTCTTAAAGGCGGGTTAAATTTAAGCTTGGAATGCTTTATAAACCGGCAAATCGGCGCTAGACATATAGATATTTGATACCTAAATTTAGCGTGCGTTACGGTTTAAAAACCTTTTAAGAAAACGTGCGATTATATCAAAAAAACATAAAAACCAAATTTATCGGTAAGAATAGAAAATACGATTTAGTTAGATTTAGGCAGAGTTGCCGCTAAAACCCTAATTTCGGTACGTCATTTTTTTAAAATTTTTGTGCGATAGCAAATTTCTTATTTGTTATATCGTTAGGTTTGCTATTTACCATAGCTATAACGGTCTTTTTGGATGCTACGCGCGGTTTACAGCGGTGCTGCGGCGAATGTATATACAAGGTCGTTAGCCTATACCTTAACGCTAAAACAGATTATTAGACTGGGTTTTATCAGAGCGCCTTTTAGTCATTAGACATATGAGCAAATTTTACTTTTAGACACCCCTACAAATTTTATCGGTACAAGGCTGATGACTTTGTAGCTTGATTGGTTTTTGCAAAATTTGCAAAAATTTCGCTAGATCTATCAAAAATGGTCGTATCGCCGCTTAGCCAAGTAACTCAAACCGGGTGTAACACGAACGGGCAAGTAGCTAAATTTTGCCGTTTTAAATCTCTAAACACACGAGATAAAGGGGCGAAGTTGCCGAATTTTATTTCGCTTAAAATTTGACAAAATCGCCGAAATAGTCAAAATTCGGCAGAAATTAGCGTTACGCCAAGCTCGCTCTAACCAAAATCGGCAACCGATCCAAAACAGATAAATTTGCGAGTATCAATCGTCGCATCCTTCTAAATTTTGCGCCTGAGCGGCGAAAAACGTATCGCTGTGGATGTTTTCAAAAGCAGCCTTTAGCGAGACGAAAAGCTTTGGATTTTGCTTTTCCAAATTTGCCAAAAGCTCTTTGGTTTCGGCTCTAGCGTGAGGCATCTTGATATCAAATCGCATCGCAGGACACGCCTCGTCGCCGATAACCGTAAGCCCGTTTCGCACGGCGTTTTCGCGCAGCTGCCTTTCGCGCACGAATATAAACGGCCTGATAACCTCGATCCCGTTTGCCGCGACGTATTTTGGAGCAAGCGTTCGCAGCGCGCCGTTATAAGTAAAATTCATAAAAAAGCTCTCGACCGCGTCGTCGAGATGGTGGGCGATGGCGAGCTTGTTAAAACCGTGCTCGAGCGCGTAGGTGTAGAGATAGCCGCGCCTCATACGCGAGAAAAAGCTGCAAAAGCTGGAATTTTTGCGGATCTTGTCCTTGGATATCTCAAAGATCGAGCTATCGATTACGTCGTGCTCGATGCCGTGCTCGGCACAGTGGCGCGTGAGATAGGCGTAGTCCTCGCCCATGCCGTAGCTTAGCGTCACGGCCTTAAACTCAAATTTTTCGGGCGTGACGTTTTGCATGTGTTTTAGCACGTGCGCGAGCGCGAGGCTGTCCTTGCCGCCGCTAAGACCGAGCAAAATTTTATCCCCGCCGCGCACCATACGGTATCTGGCGTTGGTCTGCCCGACCTGGCGCAGCAGCCGCTTGCTAAGCTCTATCATAGTCGCTCGATCATCGCGAGCATGAACTGCGCGCTCACGTTTGCCGAGTCTTGCAAAAATTTATCGAAGTCAAACTCCGCGCTGCCGCCCGCCTCGTCGCTGATGGCGCGAAGCACGAAAAACGGCACGCCAAGACTCTCGCAAACCAGCGCCACGCTAGCACCCTCCATCTCGGCCGCATCGGCTTTGAAGGTCGCTTTTAGCCACTCTTTTTTAGCATTATCGCAGATAAACTGATCGCCCGTGGCTATGATGCCGCCTTTTAGCTCGATGCCTTTTTCGGCCGCGACGCTAGAGGCTAACGCGTTTAGTGCGTCGTCGCTTTTGATAAAAACACTGGTCTCGGGTACGTAGCCATGCGGGTGCCCAAACGCCGTGATATCGACGTCGTGTTGCACAAGGCTAGTCGCATAAAGCATATCGCCGATTTTTAAATTTGGATTTAGCGCGCCTGCGACGCCGGTAAAAAGTAGCTTGTCGGCGCCAAATTTCTCGATCATAGCGCTTGCGGTCAGAGCGGCGTTTACCTTGCCGATCTTAGAGTAGGCGATCACAAGCTCTTTGTCGCTGAAATTTGCGAGGTAAAATACGTTATTTGCGTGCTTAACCTCTCTGTAATCCTTGATACGCTCAAGCAGAGGAGCGACCTCCTCGCGCATCGCGCCTAAGATCGCTATCATTTAAGCTCCTTTAAAAGCTCTTCAAGGCTGCTAAGATCGGTGACGCTAAATGTCGGCTTCTCGGTGATTTTTTTGTTGATGCCTTTTAGCACGCTACCGCCAAACTCCACGAAAATATCGACCTCGTTTTCGATACTTTTGATGCTTTGTTTGTATAAAACGGGGCTAACGAGCTGGGCTTTTAGTAAATTTAGCGCTTCATCTTTCGTGCCGTAAGGCTTCGCCGATGCATTTGAAACGACCGGGTCAAATTTAGCTGCCAACGCTGGCTCTAGCTGCGCCGTTAGTTTCTCGCTAGCGCTCTTTAAAAGCGGGCAGTGGCTAATGACGGACATGTTTAGAGGCAACACACGCTTAGCGCCTGCTTCTTTAAACGCCGACTCAAATTTGGCGATGTCCTCTTTTAGTCCCGCGATCACGATCTGACCGTCGCAGTTGTAGTTCGCGGCGTAAATTTGATGGCCGTCCGCCTGAGCGTTTTTGCAAATTTGCTCGACCGTCTCGTCGCTAAGGCCCAAAATAACGCTCATCGTCACGTCTTTGCCTGCACAGTCCTCTTGCATAAATTTACCGCGCAAATTTACGATCCTAAGCGCACCCGCAAAATCAAACGCTCCGCTAACCGCAAGCGCGCTAAACTCGCCCAAAGAGTGCCCAAGCGCAAATTTCGGCCTTAAATTTACGCTTTGCTTTAGCGCGAGATAGCACATAAGCGAGTTTAAGACGATGGCAGGCTGGGTAAATTCGCTCCTATTTATGAGATCGTTTTCGTTGAAAAGCAGATTTGAAAAGTCGATTTTTAGGCTATCGCTTGCATTTTGTAAAAGCTCGGCGGCCGGGCGGAAATTTTCGTAAATTTCCTTACCCATACCGATGCTTTGCGAGCCTTGTCCGGGAAATATAAACGCTGCTCTCATCTAGGCTCTCTTAGTGGCAGCCGCATCCACCGTCGCCGTGATGGTGACCGTGGTCATGGTGTCCGTGTCCGCAGCAACCGCCCTCGCCGTGATGATGATCGTGATCGTGTCCGCCGCATCCGCATGTGTGAGCGCCGGCTACCATGCCAGTAGCTATCTCGTCTTCGGTAGCGTCGCGTTTGTCGAAAATTTGAACCTTAAACTCCAAATCTTTGCCTGCATAAGGGTGGTTAAAATCAACCGTCACGTCGTCCTCGCCGATAGATTTTACTATCACGCGTACGCTCTCGCCGTGCTCGCCTTGACCAAAAAGCTCCATACCCTCTTTTAGCTCTATGCCTGCAAATTGCTCTTTAGGTAGCATTTGAACAGCATCAGAGTCGTACTCGCCGCAAGCTTGCGCAGCTGGGACAATGATAACCTTCGTTTCGCCTTTTTCTAGTTTGGCGACCTCTTCCTCTAACTTCTCGATGATGTGACCGCGACCCGTTAAAAAAGAAATCTCCTGTCCCACTTGCATATTGGACTCTAAAATTTCGCCTGTTTTTGCATCTTTTAGCTCATAAAACATAGCTATAACTTGTTCTTTCACGTTTTTCTCCTATTTATGAAAATAACGTGATTATATCGTTAAATTTATTAAAAAAGTTTTAGTTTCGAGTGGGTGCGGCTTTGGCTTCTTTGCTGTCAGGATAGCCTAGTTTTAGTGCTTTGTAAAATTTATTCGCACTCGCCGTGTCTTTTATTTTATCAAAGCTGATGGCAGTGTGATAAAGAAGCTTTGGCGTATAGTCGGCCTTGTCGTACAGCTGAATACTTTGCTGATAGTATTTTATGGCGTTGTTGTAAGCTTTTTGCTGATACGCTATCTCGCCGAGATAAAAATTTGCCATAGCAGGCTTATGATCTTTGCTTAAAAGATACTCGTATCTGGCCTTTGCATCGTCAAGCTTGCCTGCGTCAAACAGCTTTTTGGCTTCACTCGCTACATCTTGACTCTTTTGTTTAGTAAAATCAGTCTTTGGAGTTTGCGGCTCAGCAACTGGGCTATTGTTATCTACCGGCTTGTCTTCATCGTTTTTTTTTGTGGTAGTAGGCGCTACGTTGCTCTTATCTATCAAGGCACCCATATCTTTAAGGGCTTTGGTGATTTTAGCATTATTGGCTTCTTGTATTTTTCGACTTTCTTCTACGTATTTTTTAAGCTCCTCAAAATCGCTTTTTGCGGTAGAATTTCCGTCGTTTCCTTCAAGATCGTTTAGTCTTTTTTCTATCCTAGATATTCTTGAGTTAAGTCCATCTAGCACACTCTGTAAGCCTTCTAGACGCTCTTGCATAGCATTTAAATTTGACTCAACATCGCCCATATTTCTACTTAGATTTTCTACGTTTTGTTTGTTTTTTAGAAACGTTTTTTCATTATCAGTCAAACCATATGGACTAGAACTATCTAAATTTCCGGCATCAAATACCGAAATTTCATTAGAAGCAGAATAAGAAAGCGTGACTCCCGCAAAAAGAGCCACGATAGTTTTTAAATTTGTCATAAATCTAAATTATGGAAGAACTTTAAATTCAGCGCGTCTGTTTTGAGCGTCGCAAGCCTTTGATTTATCTGTGCAAACAGGATTGCTTTCGCCGTAACTTACAACCATTATTCTATCTGCGTTAACGCCTTGTTTTACTAGAGCGTCTTTGGCAGCTTTCGCTCTTTTTAGACCAAGCGCATAGTTGTACTCATCGGTACCCCATTCGTCGCAGTTACCCTCTACTTTTACAGAAAGGCTTTGAGCATCCGCTTGATTAAACAAGCCTGCATTTGTATTGATAACAGGCTGCATATCGCCTTTGATATTAAATTTATCAAAGTCGAAATATACGGTTTGAACTTGACCTTCGATGCTTGAGATTAACTGTTGTAATCTCTCGCTATCGCTCATCATATTATCGCTTGAGTTCATACCGCTCGTATTTTGATTAGCATCAGCGCTCATATCAACTTCAGGGGTTTTAGAGCTACAACCGCTCAACAATAAAGCTGCCACAGCAGCAGAAGCTAAAACTACTTTTTTCATTTTCATCCTTTTTATAAGATTTAATCGCTATTATATCATAAAATTTACTAAATATTACCAATCAATCGACTGAATTTTACCGATTTTTAATGGAAATTGAAAACTTTTGTTCTCGTTCACGCGAATTATACCTAAAGAACTCTGCCCGCCGAGCTCTTTTATAAACACTACGCTTTGTCCGTCGCTAGAAAATCTAGGATACAAATTTTTTCCGCTTGCGGTAAGCTGTCTAATGTAATCGGTTTGAGTAGAAATCATATAGATATTAAAATCCCTCGTGCCAAAACTGCTCTTGCCGTCTTCCCTACTTGAATAAACTATATAGTTTTGATAAGTGCTGACGGAGTTGTTATTTTTACCGTGAAAAACCATCTGCTCAAAACCGCTTCCGTCGACGTTTTGAGCAAAAACATTCGGATAGCCGAGTCTATCTGAAACAAAAACTACGCGCCTATCTCCATCTACAAAATTGCCGTTAACATCGATACCGCTGTAATTTGTTATCTGCGATAACCTTCTTGAATTTAAATCATATATATAGATATCTGGCTGGTCTTGAGGCGCCATAGTTAGTAAAATTTTATCACCGTTTTGACTAACATCAGAGGCTATGAGCATACCGCCCTTACTATCTAAGATTTTAGTTTTTTGGCCGCTTGCGACGTCGTACCTATATAATACTAAATTTTTACCGCTGTAATCAGAGTAGTAAAAAGCTCTCTGGTCAGCTCCTATCCATTTAGGAAATATATTCAACCCGCCGCGTACAAGTACTTTTTGATAGGTCAAGGTATAGTCGGCTATAACGATTTCGCTTTGTTTTGAGCCTGTTCCCTTGGCGAAAATGATAAATTTCTCCATCCAATTAACCGGAGGCATTTTTAGCTCGTTAATAAGCTCAACTATCGCTTTATGCGCGATAAACGGATACTTCGCTCCGTCATTCATATTGTAAATTTTCTCATACTGAGTGGTTGCCGTTTTAGCATTTATAAGCTTAACTCTTAAAGTAAGAGGCGAATTTGGCGACCCTTCAAGCGCATATCTAAAAATTAGTTGCGCGCCCTTTTCGCTCATAACGTTTGTATTTGAGTCGCCTTCATAGCTACTTGCGACATACTCGTCCACGACCTCAAAATCAGAGCTTACCTTTAGGTCTCCCAGCATAATTTTGTGAAATTTGCCCTTAAAAGTTTGATCTCCGACGGCCGTAGTGGCGTCTTGAAGCACTATTTTTGGTAAGGCCATACCCTTGTTGACAACCGAGATAGTGGCATCAACGGCAAAAAGCCAACTCGCAAAAGTAAGAAAAAGTAAAATTTTCTTCATTGTTCCTCCGTTATTCTAGTTTGTCTTGCAGTTTAGTTCCGAGCTTAACAGCTCTGCCTATCTGAGTAGGCGGCGGAAATTTCTCAGAAGTCATACGCTCTAAGAAATCTCTAACCTTGTCGTTAAATTCGCTATTATACGATAACTTTTTTATATCATAACTAAACGATCCGTCAATGTCGATGACGATCTCAACCTCCGCCTCATCGCTAGAATCAGCTTTATAAGCGCTCCATCTGCTCTGCAAAATTCTGCTAATCATGCCAAAATATTCGTTATATTCACCTGTCATTTGCGACTTTGGAGTTTTGGCAACCTGATCTAAAGTAAGCGCATTAATTACATCGCTAGCCTTTTTTTGCTGGCTTTTTATTTGGACTTTTTCTGGTTTTTTGCGACTTTGCTCTTTGGGTTGCTCCTTCTTTTTAGCAACCTTGTCCTCTTTTAGTTTAGAGGTGTCGATACTACCGAATAAATCCTTTAAATTTGGCTCTTCAACTTTTTTTTCTTCAGGTTTTGGCGGTACAGGATCAGGCTCAGGCGGCTTGTTAGTGGTGTCTGGCTTTGTCTCTTCTTTTTTAACCTCTTCCTCTTTTTTTATAGGCTGGGGTTTTTCTTCTTTTACGACCTCTTTTTTAGGCTCTGGTGCTTTTACGGTAACATCCGGTTCACGCTCGACTATCATAATATCCATAAAGGCATCTTTGGTATCGGTATATTTTTTCGGCTCTTCCTTAAAGTATGTAAGCTTGATAAAAATACCGATTATTATGCAAAAATAAAGAAAAGCCGACAGCACAAAGTAGCCGGAAGTGTTAAATTTGAGATCAAATTTATCCATTAGTCTGAAGTGCTACCTTTGTAAAACCAGCATTTTTTACGCTTTTTAAAACAAACATTACATCGTCATATATAAGACTTTTATCGGCCTTAATGTAAACGGGCGAATTTTTATCGTATGTTGGGCCGATTTGTAGGTTATTATCGGGGAGCTGGCG
>CAUPYN010000089.1:0-7701 GCA_963515575.1 uncultured Campylobacter sp. | reverse complement strand
TTTCAGCGCTTTCTATTACTCTTTTTATACTGATTTCTTCAGGCTTTTGCGCGAGCATAAATCCGCCGTTTGCGCCCTTAAACGAAACCAAAATGCCTTCTCTAGCCAAATTTTGTAAAATTTTAGCCAAAAAACTTTTTGATATATCAAGCTCGCCCGACATCGTATCGACATCCGAGGGAGCGTCCTTTTGCGCTATGTAAATCAGCGAAAGCAGCGCGTATTCGCTTGCTTTTGTCAAAAGCATAAAATTCCTTTAAATTTTTTGCGGATATTTTATTAAATTTTATCTGCAAATTTGATTAAATCAATATTTTTTAAAGCAGGCGCCGCATTTTTTGATTTTTATGCTATAATCCCCTCTTTTAATCTCACCAATCAGGAGGTCATTATGGCTTTGGATTCGGCTAAAAAAGCAGAAATTGTTGCGAAATTCGCTAGAAAAGAAAAAGATACGGGTTCTCCGGAAGTTCAAATCGCATTGCTAACCGCAAGAGTCGAGGAGCTAACCGAGCACCTAAAAATCTACAAAAAAGATCACTCGTCTCGCCTTGGACTACTTAAAATAGTTGGTCGCAGAAAACGCTTGATGAAATATCTAAAAACTAAAGATTACGCAGCTTACACAAAAGTTATCGCTGAGCTAAATCTCAGAGATAAATAATTCAAAGCCCCAAATTCGGGGCTTTTCTTTCAAATTTTATTCACTCCAAATTTTCCGCACAGAATTTTACATTTTTTCATTTTTTAAAGATTTAGCAATAAAACCAAATTTACCATCCTCTTACATTAAATAGATTTAAATTTTCCCGCATACCGCTCATTTTACTCAAATTTTACCTTTCCAAAGTTGAGCTAACTATGCTAAACTTATCTAAAAAATTTTTTTTAACTATAGCCCTTGACAATTATCCGCTCAATGTTGTATAATGCGCCTAGCAATTTAAAGGAGAGAGTGCTAATATGATAAAGGTGAGCAAGCGAGATCTGATACTTGATTCTATCATTCAAGCTTATCTTAGCGACAACGCTCCGATCGGCTCTAGCGAACTTGGTTCGCGTATGGCGATGTCGATCCCGGCCTCTACGATCAGGGTTTATTTTAAAAAGCTCTCCGACGAGGGCGCGATTACGCAGTTTCACGTTAGCGGCGGCAGGATACCGACGGCTGCGACGATGAGAGATTATTGGCGAGCTAGGTTAAATCTTGGCGAGACGCTAGATATCGCAAATCCTAACCTGCTAAAGTTGCTAAGCGATAAATTTGAAATTTACGCAATGGTTTTTGAAAGCAAAGCTCAAACGCTAAACGAGGTATTAAATTTAAATAATAGATTTTTGATTTTGAGCTTTAGCTATGACGATATAGTGCTAAAATTTAAATCGAAAGTCGAGAAGTTTTTGAGAAATCTCATCTGTATAGACCTCGATAGACTCGAGCTTACCTGTATGCAAGTGGGCCTAAACGAGCTAAGAAATAAAATAGCCGAGCTAAAACGCACTAAAATTCGTTTTTTAGAAAACGAAAAGATAGCGCTTGAGATTTTCGGCAAGAGTTTTAAAAATGCGCTAAACCCTAACTTTGAGATGGTTTTTGACTCAAATTTAGTCTTTTTCGGCGAGAACTATCTAGGTATGAAACTAGACGTAAATTTTGAGGGCAAAGAAGCCAAAATGCTTTGCGCGGGCAGTATTTATAACGACTATGAAAGATTTTTAAACAACCTAAAGGAGGCGGCATGAATGAGAATGAAAAAGCAGAGTTTGAACAGCAAATCCCGTCAAATTTCGACGAGAGCATCAGTTTTGAGGGCCTAGATGCGAAGTACGTAGAGCTTCAAAAGCAGCTTGAGGAGCTGACGGATAAGTATTATAGAGCTAACGCAGACTTTGAAAATATCAAAAGGCGTTTTGAAAAGGAAAAAACAGACATCGCAACGTATGCGAACGAGAAATTCGCGCGAGATCTGCTTCCCGTGATAGACGCGCTTGAGATGGCGGTAAATTTTGAAACCGAAGGCGACGAATATGCGGCAAAAATCAAAGAAGGCATCTATATAACGATAGATCAGTTTAAAAAGTGTTTTGAAAAAAACGGTATCACGCCGATCGAAACCGAGGGCGAATTTGACCCGAATTTTCACAATGCCGTACTACAAATCGATAGCGAAGAAGTGGAAAAAGGAAAAATCGTGCAAGTGATACAAAAAGGCTATCTAATCAACGGCAGAGTTTTGCGACCTGCGATGGTATCGATAGCAAAGTAAAATTTAAAATAAAAATTTAATAAAAAGGATAAACAATGGCAAAAGTAATAGGTATAGACCTAGGAACGACGAATTCATGCGTAAGCGGGTATGAGAGAGGCGAAAGCAAGGTAATCCCGAACAAAGAAGGCAAAAATACGACTCCTTCGGTCGTAGCGTTTACCGATAAGGGCGAAATTTTAGTAGGCGACAGCGCAAAACGCCAAGCCGTCACAAACCCTGAAAAAACCATATACTCTATAAAAAGAATAATGGGTCTAATGAGCAACGAGAAAAACGCGCAGGAAGCTAAAGCTAGGTTGCCGTACCACGTCGTAGACAGAAACGGCGCGTGCGCTATCGAGATCGCGGGCAAGGTCTACACTCCGCAAGAAATCTCTGCAAAAGTGCTAATGAAGCTAAAAGAGGACGCTGAAAGCTATCTGGGCGAAACGGTCGTAGACGCCGTCATCACGGTGCCTGCTTACTTTAACGACAGCCAAAGAAAAGCGACTAAAGAAGCAGGAACTATCGCGGGACTAAACGTGCTTCGCATCATAAATGAGCCTACCGCGGCGGCTCTTGCTTACGGCCTAGATAAAAAAGAGTCCGAAAAGATCATGGTTTACGACCTAGGCGGCGGTACGTTTGACGTTACCGTACTAGAGACCGGCGATAACGTTGTCGAGGTTTTAGCCACGGGCGGTAATGCATTTCTAGGCGGCGATGATTTCGACAACCGCCTAATCGACTGGCTAACGAGCGAATTTAAAAGCGACGCGGGCATCGATCTAAAAACCGACGTGATGGCTATGCAACGCCTAAAAGAGGCAGCCGAAACGGCCAAAAAAGAGCTAAGCTCGGCTCAAGAAACGACGATAAATTTACCGTTTATTACCGCTGACGCTACGGGTCCTAAACATCTTACAAAAACGCTAACTAGGGCTAAATTTGAAGGTATGATCGAGGATCTAGTCGCTCAAACGATCACTAAGATAAACGAGGTCGTAAAAGACGCAGGCCTAAACAAATCCGATGTCAAAGAAATCGTCATGGTGGGCGGTTCGACACGCGTACCTCTAGTTCAAGAAGAGGTTAAAAAGGCGTTTGGCAAAGAGCTAAATAAAAGCGTAAATCCGGACGAAGTCGTAGCTATCGGCGCGGCGATCCAAGGCGCCGTCATCAAAGGCGACGTGAAGGACGTGTTGCTCCTAGACGTCACTCCGCTAAGCCTAGGCATCGAGACTCTAGGCGGCGTGATGACGAAAATCATCGAAAAAGGCACGACTATCCCGGTTAAGAAAAATCAAGTATTTTCAACAGCCGAGGATAACCAAAGCGCCGTCACGATCCACGTGCTTCAAGGCGAGCGCGAATTTGCCCGCGACAACAAGTCTTTGGGTCAGTTTAACCTAGAGGGTATCCCTGCTGCTCCTCGTGGCGTGCCTCAGATTGAGGTTGAGTTTGATATCGACGCTAACGGCATCCTAACGGTCTCTGCTAAAGACAAGGCTACCGGCAAAGCCCAAAATATCACGATCTCAGGCTCAAGCGGCCTAAGCGAGGACGAGATCAACAACATGGTAAAAGACGCCGAGCTACACAAAGAGGACGATAAAAAACGCAAAGACGCGGTAGAGGCGCGCAACCAAGCCGACGCGCTAGCACACCAAACGCAAAAGAGCCTCGACGAGCTAGGCGAAAAGATCCCGGCCGAGGACAGAGAGCGCATCCAAAAGGCGCTTGACGAGCTAAAAGAGACGCTAAAAGACGAAAACGCAAGCAAAGAGCAGATCGACGCGAAGGTCAAAACTCTAAGCGAAGCCAGCCACAAGCTAGCCGAAGCGATGTATAAAAAAGACGGCGCCGCGGGCGAGCAAGCAAACGGCGGCAAGAAAAAAGACGACGACGTCATCGACGCCGAAGTCGAGTAAAATTTAGCCCTTGTTTCGGCAAGGGCTTCAAATCTAAATTTAAGGTTTGAACGTTTTATGCACCCTTAAATTTACCCCGTCCGTTAAATTTGACGGGCGGATTTTACATATCTCTTGCTTTATTTTCTCAAATTTACACAATCCAAATTTGACTTTGTACGGCTTTTTAATTTGCTTATTTTTATAAATTTGCTGCTTCGCCGGTAGATTAAATTTAGCCCTCTTTTGCACAATCCTTAACCAAAATCATCAGTTTGGACTACCGATTTAAATATAATCAAACAAAAAAGGTCCTAAATGTATCTATTTTTCCTGATCGTTCATATTTTGAGCGCTGTCGCCTTTGTCGGTTACGTATTTTTCGACGTTTGCATATTTCCGTTTGCCAAAAAGCACATAGACGAAGATACCCTCGCTCGCGTCAAAAAAGCCTATACCAAAGGCAGCGCGAAGGTGTTCGGTACGGCGTTTTTGATGTTAATTATCAGCGGTATTTTTATGGCAAAGGAATATCTAGGCGGTGAAAATGGATGGTTTGGTAGCTCGTTTCAGATCTTGCTAATGGCAAAAATCGGCGTACTAGGGCTGATGTGCCTAGTTACGGCGATATCGCTCTTTTTCGTTTATAAGCTCAAAAAGCCCGATCCTTTCGGTAAATACTCGCACGTCATCGCCCTTGTTTTGTGCATCGTAATGATAATTTTGGCAAAGCTAATGTGGAGGGTTTAGGTAAATTTAACGCAAAGGTAGCTCGCTCCGATAAATTTAACACTACAAGCTTTTTTTATCGTAAAGCGCGAAAGAGTATTAAACGCGAAAGTAAAATTTGATAGATTGATTTAAGGTGCGATCAAATCGCAGTTTAGAATAAAATAAAAGCATTTCAGCCGCCAGGAGCATAGCGGCTAAAACAGTGTTTTGTTAAATTTAACCCAAAAGCCTGTTAAACTGGCTTTGCAAGCTTGCGGTATTGTGCGCTTGAGCTAGGATCGCGGCGTTTGCTTGCAGGTCATTTTGTTTAAAGGCGCTTATATTTTTAGCGATGTCGTTATTTTGCAGCTGGGACTCGCTTTGCTTTAGCGCGACGTTTTTAGCCAGGCTTGCATTTATACCGGAGAGTATGCCGTTTTGCGCCGCGCCTATCTCGCCGCGCAAAGCATTTACGCCGCCGATAAATTTATGCACGCTATTTATATCGTTCACGTCGATGCCGCCGAATTTAGGCGCAGATAAATTTATGCCCTCCATACCGTTGCCGGTTAAAAAGCTCATCTGTCCGCCAAACACGTTTTTACCGTTAAAGCTAGCCTGATCTACGCTATCTTGCATTGATTTAGTTAGCGCACCGACTTCTCTTTTTATCATCTTTTGCTGGTCGGCATTTAGGATACCGCTGCTATAGCGCACCGAGAGCTCGCCGATGCGGTCGGCGCTTTGCGTGATATTTTCTAGCGTGGAGTCTGCGATCTGCAGGATACCGATAGCGTCGTTTGCGTTTGCGACGCCCTGCTCTAGCGTGGAACTTTGAGAGCGCAGGGAGTCCGCGATAGCTAGATTTGCGCTGTCGATGCCGCTTAGAGCGCGCTGTGCGGAGATATTATTTAGGGCTTTTGCACTGTTAGCTTGAGCTTGTTCGAGATAGTGGCTACTCATGCTTGCATTGGTCGAAAAATTTCCTAGTTTCATATTCACTCCTTAAATTTTGTCCGATTATAGCAAATATTTGATTAAAATTTATCATTTGTGTAAGTGAAAATTTAAGCCCGAATTATATTATAAAAACGAATAGTAGAAGCACGCCTCTTTACCTGGCATCATGCATAAATTTACATCTGCATTTTTTGCTTGGCGGCATTTTGATGGCGCTTAGATGCTCTCGTGAGATATTACGCTTACTTAAAGCGCGAAAATAACTCAAAAATGACGCCGAATTTAAGCGGCGTTCTTGCAAACGACGATTTAAAAACCGCCTAAATTTATGCGATATCGAAAATTTACTTAAATTTTATCTAAATTTTAATCCGCTCTTAATAACTCATCGCAAAACTTGACAAAATATATCTTAATAAACTACAATTTAGAATTATTTTTTAAAGGACAAAATATGAAAAATCTTATCATTATCGCACATCCGGATATGGCAAGCTCAAACGCCAACAAAGCGTGGCGCGAGGCGGCCGAAAAACAGGCGGACAAATTCGACATCCACGAGATTTATGCCGCCTACCCTAGCGGCAAAATCGACGTCGCGCGCGAGCAGGAGCTGATCCTAAATCACGACAAAATCGTGCTGCAATTTCCGCTTTATTGGTACAGCTATCCGCCGCTTTTAAAGCAGTGGTTTGACGACGTATTCGCATACGGCTGGGCCTACGGCAGCACGGGCGGCAAGCTAAAAGGCAAGAGGTTCGCGCTAGCAATCACCATCGGCGACGAGCCTAAAAGCTACGAAAAAGGCGGCGCAGTCGGACTTAGCATGGATGAGGTTATAGCGCCGTTTAAATGCGCTATGAATTTCACCGGAGCGAAACTGGAAGCGCGGCATTTTGGATACGGATTTTCGTTTCACGCAGATGCCCAGTACATCGCCAAAAGCGCGGAAAAATACGCGGAGTTTTTGGCTAAACTTTAAGTCCTGCGCGCTAAAACGCTCTCTTTGTGCCAAAACATCCGCAGACCAAACTCGTGCCGGATTTATTAAGAAGAGCCTTGCTTTAAACCGCTTGGCGCGAAGGGCGACTTTTGCATTAGCACGCATAAGCTTTGAGGGCTTTAATCAGCTTAAATTTTTAACCTTCTTGACGGTTTACAAACCCGGCCGCTAGCCTTTTTAAAAAACGGCGCGCGAGTTACTCAGATAACGGCGTTTTGCACGGTGCTTAGGGCAAAGCGACACAGGCTAAATTCGCGTCTTTAAAGGCGCTAAATTTAAACCGCCGATGGACGTTTCGGTCGTAAATCGCAGCAAGCGCAAGAGGCAAGCCTAAATTTATCGCGCCAAGTAGCCTAAAATCGGTCAAAACGCGCCACGTTTTCTAGCCCTTACCGCTCCTGCCGTGCTCGCTATCAAAAGCATAGCCGCGGCGACTCCCTAAAAAAGATACGTCTCGCCGCTTTCGTAATAAGTAACCGCCTCAAAAACGAGCTCGCCACGTGCTGCTACGAGCCGCTCTTCTTTTATCATCTCGCGGATGTCCGCGCCGCTTATGTTTTGCCCACTCGGACCATACGGCCGCGTCAAGGCCTCTATGGCGGCAACGTCTGCGATCTCGTAAACGCTAGCGCTAATCCCCTGCTGCGTCCCAAGCGCGTCAAAATAGTAAATTTTATCGCCGTTTGCGTAAACCGCGCCGTATACGCCGTTGCGCACAAGGCCTATTTTGCGCCACTGCTCGCTAGTTTCAAGCCTAAAAAGCTCAGTATGGCACGAGCTTAACCGCCTGCCGCTTTTGCCGCGGCTCCAAATTTCGCGGCTCTGCATGAAATAAGTCTGGGCGCCGCTAACAAAAACGCTACCAGCA
>CAUPYN010000088.1:0-7837 GCA_963515575.1 uncultured Campylobacter sp. | reverse complement strand
GCCTAGAAGTGTGCAAAGAGATCCGCAAGCGCCACGACGTGCCTATCATCATCTCAAGCGCACGCCACGATATCACCGACAAAGTAAACGCCCTAGATAACGGTGCGGACGACTACCTGCCAAAGCCATACGACCCGCAGGAGCTGCTAGCTCGTATCAAAAGCCACCTGCGCCGCCAAAGCACCGTAGCGGGCGCAAATTTAAGCGGTGCAAAAGAGCCTGCGCGCAAAAAAGATATCGCGGTAGATGATTTTAAGCACGTCATAACGCTAAAAGGCGAGCCGCTAAATTTGACCGCAGCGGAGTACGACATCCTAAAATACATGCTTCAAAAAGAAGGCGGCGCCATCACGCGCGAGGAGTTTATCTACAACTGCGCGAGCATCAGCGAGGACTCGACGAACAAGAGCATCGACGTCATCATCGGCCGCATCAGAGGCAAGCTAGGCGACGACCCAAAAGAGCCAAAGTACATCCACGCCATCCGCGGCATCGGCTACAAACTGATGCAGTAAATTTTAAAGCCCGCAAATGAAACGCTCATCGGTTTTTTACACTATCACTTTTATCTTTGCTTTGGCGCTAACAAGCATATTTCTCGCGTTTTTGTGGTTGATGGACTACGACAAGCAAAACTACGCGCGCGAGCTAAACGCCAAATACTCCACGATCGCTAGAAATCAGCTATTTTTGATGAGCGGTATCATAAACGAAAAAGAGTACGAGCGCCAAACGGGCGACTTTAAGATGCCCGAGATCACAAGCGAGCGGCAAAAAGAAGAAATCCTGGCAAATGCAACCGTGCTTGAGGAGATATCCGCAGACATCGGCTCTAGCGCCATTATGATCTATCAAAATCACCACTACCTCAAAGTCCAGCACGTCGATAAAATCCTTCTTTTAAAGGATAACGACTACCAGCCCTACCGCTACGACATCATCAAGATCATCTTTTCGCTAGTCGCGATCATACTTTTGGCCGCTTACGTTTTTGTTATCAGAAAGCTAAAACCGCTAAGAAAACTAAAACGCCAGATAGCTAAATTTGCCGCGGGCGAGATCGACGAAGTGCAAAACGTCAGCAGCGGTAACGACGAAATTTCCGAGGTTGCAGAGGCTTTTTACGACGCGGTGTCCCAGATCAAAAATTTAAACGCGTCGCGCAAGCTATTTTTAAGAAACATAATGCACGAGCTAAAAACTCCGATCACCAAAGGCCGCCTCGCTGCCGAAATGATCGAAAAAAGCAAAAACCAAGAGCGCCTCGTGTCGGTGTTTATAAAACTCGAAAATCTCATAAACGAATTTGCCGCCGTCGAGCAAGTCACGTCAAACATCGCGCTAAATAACACTAAAATTTGCCGTATCGACGACGTCATCGACGAGGCTCTGGATATCGCGATGGTAGATCCGGGACAAGTCACCATTAACAAGCTAGAAGACGTGAGTCTAAACGCCGACTTTAAGCTGCTAGCGATTGCCGCCAAAAACATGATCGATAACGCGCTAAAATACTCTCCAAACAAGCACGTAAATATAACTATCACGCGCGAGTCGATTAAATTTATAAACGAAGGCGAGCGGTTATCAAAGGAGCTGCGCCACTACGTCGAGCCCTTTACCAAAGGCGAAAGCGCGCAAAAGAGCTTTGGTCTGGGGCTCTACATCGTCGAAAATATAATCAAAGCTCATAAGCTAACTCTAAGCTACGAATACAAAAACGGGCTAAACGTGTTTAGCTTTGAAAATCTGCAAAATATAGCAGCGTAGAAGTAAATTTGAGCGTTTTGTCAAATTTACGGAGTGCAGGGAAAATTTGAGATAAATTTTAAAGTAAGTTGCTTTTACTTAAATTTTGTCTTTGAAAAATCACTTTAAGAAATCAGCATTTTGGATTTTGAAATTTGGCGTATCGTTTGAGACTAACTAAACGCCAAATTTTGAGCTACAAATTTGGCGCTCGTTTCAAATTTATAGTCAAATTTAGTGAACGCTCGCTACTCATAATAAAAAGACTTTACGGGCGCGAAATTTAGCCCCGCCTCTTTTGCACAGCGCATAAAAACCAACCTCGCCGCCGCGAGATTTAAACTCAAAATAGCACTCGTAAAGCTTTGCTAAGTTTTCAAATTCCAAATTTAACCGCGCGCTTATCTCGTGTTTTCTCTTACGTCGCGAGTCTCGCGGATCAGCTGCTACCGGCGCCACGCCCCGACCAAACGCCTCTTGCGTCCGCTGCGCCGTGACTGAGTAGATCGGCATTATGCGCGCTTGCAGCTCAGTGCCGTTTTGCAGCGGCGCAAACACCGTTTCTACGCCGACGCCGTCGGGCATAAAGCACTGAAAAAGTCCATAAAACTTATCCTGCAGATCTATCTCTTTGCAATCTAAATCAAGATCCAGTCCTGCAGCCTCGTCAATGCAGCGGGCGTACTCGAAAATCGTCATTTTTCTCCCCAAATTTGGATTAAATTTTGAGCATTATACCTTAAAGGGTCTCAAATTTTTGCTTGTAAATTGATATAATTTACTTCAAAACAGCAGTCGAATATGGCGTAAATTTAGCATAAGTGCCGAGCCTAAGCATAGCTTTTCTAAATGCCGTAAATAAATTTGGCGCTATCGCAGCACGACAAAATCTAGCAAACTTACGGCTACTACTTGGTTGCGGATACCTTACACGATGTACAATTTCTAGTTTGGAGGGCAAATTTGACGCCGACGGCGGCTTAAATTTAAAAATTTACACGCGCGAGAATAAAAACTCGAACGAAAATAATTTAAAGCGGCGTATTTTTATATAAATAAAATTTCGCCGCTTTTTATATAATTCAAAAAATAGACGAGCCAGCGCGGTCAAAACAGCAAATTTTTATTCGCTCAAATTTAACCCAAAAGCATTTCGGCTAAAATGCCGATTTATTCATTCCTAAGCGTCTCAAGTACGTTTATTTGCGCGGCTTTTTTAGCAGGGTAAAACGACGAAAACGCCACGATAACGACCGCTCCGACCAAAATCATAACAAGATCAAGCAAAGATAACTCCATAGGAAGCTTCGCGCTACCGTAAACGTCTGCGGGCAAATTTACTATATCAAAGCTACCGAGCAGCCACACGCCAAAGAGCCCGAGCACGAGTCCAAACACTATCCCGCCTCCGCCTATCGTGGCTCCCAGCGCAAAAAAGCTCTTTTTGATCTCGGCCTTGCTAGCGCCCAGCGAGAGTAGTAGAGCGATCTCTTGGCGGCGGTTCATGACGGTCATGAGCAGCGAGCTTACGATATTTAGCGAGGCAACCAGGATGATGAGCATCAAAACGATGAAAAGCGCACGTTTTTCAAGCGCCAAAGCGGAGAAAAAGTTGCCGTTTTGCTGCCACCAGCCGATGGCTTTTTGTCCTAGCCGTAGCTCGCGCGAGATCTTTTCGATATCGGCGAACGGATCGTCTGAAAACACATGTATGCCGTCAAATTTGCCCTCATCGTACTCAAGTATCTTACGCAGCGCCTCCACGCTCGTGTATAGATAGCTTTTATCGTAGGCCACAAGCCCCGAGCTAAACGAGCTCACGACGTCAAAGCGCTTCATTTTGGGCGTTAGAGCAAAGCCGCTCGGGTCATTTTTGGTAAAAATGAGCGTGAGTTTGTCATTTTCGTTTATCATCATCTCGTTTTTGACGCCTTGACCTACGAGCAGGCCGTATCCGTCAAGCTCGCGGTCCTCAAGGCCGGCCGCAACGACTGAGTTTATCTGCTTTTCGTCGGCTGAATTTACGCCAAAAAGCAGTCCGCCCTCAAAGCTATTCGCCCCCTTTATGATAACTTGACTCATGATATATGGGCTAAATTTGAGATTCGGAAACTTTTGCTTTAGTTCGTTAACATCGCTCTCGTCGATGTTGCCGCGTATGGCAGAGAGGATCGTGATCGGGTAGTTCATGGTAAAAAGTTTGCGCTCAAATTCCTTGTCAAAGCCGTTCATGATCGCCATCGCAACGATGAGCACCATGAGCCCGACGCCCACACCTAGAAATGCTAGCAGCGCCGAAAGCATGATAAATGGCTGGGTTTTATCAAACCGTAGATATTTAAAAAGTAGATATTTGGTTAGGCTCATTTGATTTTCCGTTGTTTAAATTTGGGCTTTGGTTTGCTCGCTACTTTTGCGTCGCTTTGTCTTGTTTAAATTTGCGCTGAGGCGAGTTTAAAATTTAAATCGTCCATCCGTGTAAATTTGACGCCAAATTTTTAAACCGCTTGCAAAAGCTAGGCGTTAAATTTACGACTTCGCGCCGCTATAAAAACGGCGGCAAACTTAAATGCTAAATTTAGCAAACCGCCGCCAAAACGCCAAAGCTAAATTTTATCCCAATCCTCCGCAAAAGCTCCTGTTTTAGGGCCGCTCTTGCCGTGGCAGTCTTTGTATTTTTTGCCGCTTCCGCACGGACACGGGTCGTTTCGCGATACTTTTTTACCAGGCTTTTCTTCACTCTCGGGCGCGCTAATAGTCTCGCTATCTTGCGCTTCTTGCGGTGCAGACTCACTAGGCTCGGAGAAGCTTAGGCGCACGGCCGTTAGTATCTTGATGCTTTCAAATTTAATGCGGCTAACGAGCTCCATAAAGAGGTTAAAGCTCTCTTTTTTATACTCGGTTAGTGGATCTTTTTGGTTGTAGCCGCGCAGTCCGATGCCGGTTTTTAGGATGTCCATCTGATATAGATGTTCGCGCCACGCGGTGTCTAGTACTTGTAGGCAAAGCACCTTTTCTAGGTATTTGCGCTGACCCTCGCCTATTACGCCCATTTTTTCTTCGTAGTCGGCTTCAAATTTAGCCGTTATCTTTTCGGCAAGCTCTGCGTAGTCGAGATCTTTTAGATCATCTGGCTGCATGAACGCGCCGTTTGAGATTATCACGGAGCTTAGTTTTTCGAGATTGTATTCGCTCTTTGGCTCGCCTGCGTAAATTTCGGCCTGAGCTAGTAGATGCTCGACAAACTCAGCACGATTTTGCTTAATCTTTTCGCCGACTTCGAAATTTGGATCAAGCAGCTCGTTTCTAAATTTATACACCGTTTTTCGCTGCTCGTTTGCGACGTCGTCGTACTCGAGGATGTGTTTTCGCGCTTCAAAGTGCAGGCTTTCGACCTTTTTTTGCGCATTTTCGACGGCTCTAGTGACCATTTTCGAGTCGATGCTTTCGCCCTCTTCGATACCAAGGCGCGTCATTATCGCCTTTATGCGGTCGCTGCCAAATATCCGAAGTAAGTTATCCTCAAGGCTTAGGTAAAAGCGGCTTACTCCCGGATCGCCCTGACGTCCAGAGCGGCCGCGCAGCTGGTTGTCGATACGGCGGCTCTCGTGCCTTTCGGTGCCGATGATGTATAGGCCGCCTAGGTTTCGCACCTCGTCGTCGATGCGGATGTCTACGCCGCGTCCGGCCATGTTCGTAGCGATCGTAACCGCGCCGCGAGCGCCGGCTTGAGCGATGATCTCGGCCTCTTTTTCGTGATTTTTAGCGTTTAGCACGGAGTGCGGGATCTTTTCTTTTACGAGTAGGTTATGTAACTTTTCGCTCTTTTCGATCGAGGCGGTACCCACTAGTACGGGCTGACCGCGGTCGTGAGCCTTTTTGATCTCGTTGATGACGGCTTTAAATTTCTCGTTTTCTGTTTTATAGATGAGATCGTTGTTGTCTTTTCTGATAACTGGCACGTTTGTCGGGATCGATACGACGTCAAGCTTGTAAATTTGCGAAAACTCTGTCGCCTCCGTCTGCGCCGTACCCGTCATGCCCGATAATTTTTTGTAAAGCCTAAAGTAGTTTTGAAATGTAATATCGGCTAGCGTTTGGCTCTCCTCTTGGATCTTTACGCCCTCTTTAGCCTCGAGCGCTTGGTGCAAGCCCTCGCTAAATCTTCGTCCCTCGCTAAGTCTGCCCGTAAATTCGTCCACGATGACGACTTGACCTTCGCGAACGACGTAATGCACGTCCTTTTCAAAGAGATTGTGCGCTTTTAGAGCTTGGTCTAGGTGGTGGCTTAAAATCGCGTTTTCCATGTCATATAGATTTGCCACGCCAAAGAGCTTTTCAGCCTTTGAGATGCCTTCTTCGGTGATAGCTATCGTGCGGTTTTTCTCATCGACGACAAAGTCGCCGGTGGCCTTTTCTTGCGGAGTCGCAGGCGGTTCGCCTCGCTTCATCTGGCGCGCGACTTCGTTTGCTTTGATGTAGCCGTCTAGCGTGCGGTTTGCAGGGCCTGAGATGATGAGTGGCGTCCTGGCCTCGTCTATGAGGATACTATCGACCTCGTCCACGATGACGAAGTTATGCTCTCTTTGCACCTTGTCTTTGAAATCCATTTTCATATTATCGCGTAGGTAGTCAAAGCCAAATTCATTATTCGTGCCGTATGTGATATCGCTGGCGTATGCGGCTTTTCGTGCTGCGTCGTCGTATTCGCCGCCTAGTATCACGCCGACGCTAAGGCCTAGAAATTTATAAATTTCGCCCATTTGCGTCGCGTCGCGTTTGGCGAGGTAGTCGTTTACAGTCACGACGTGCACGCCCTTGCCGCTCATCGCGTTTAGCACGACGGGTAGGCTTGCTACGAGAGTTTTACCTTCGCCCGTTTTCATTTCGGCGATCTTGCCATCGTTTAGCACCATGCCACCGATTAGCTGAACGTCGAAATGGCGCATATTTAGCGTCCTTTTACCGACCTCGCGCACGATGGCAAACACATCGTCTAGCAGATCGTCCTGGCTCTTTTCGCCGTTTTGCACCTGCGCTTTAAATTCGTTAAATTTAGCCTTCAGCTCATCGTCGCTCATCGCTTGATATTTGCTCTCGAGCGAGTTTATGTAGGCGACTCGTTTAAAATATTTTTTTACTTCCCTGTCGTTTTTCGTTCCGAATATCTTTTGCATAAACGCCGTTATCATTTCTAGCCTTTAAATTTTATTAAAGTTCGGCTTTTTACATTTTTTTATTTAAAATTAGCTAGAATTTTGCCCGGTAAAGGAAAATATATGAAGAAAATTTTAGCATTTTTACTGTTTTGCGCCTCGTCTTTTGCGGCTACGTTAAATTTCGTCACGCTTCAAAGCGACTTCGTGCAAACCATCACGAGCGAGAGCGAAACGGTCGATTACTACGGTAAATTTTACGCAAAAAGCAACAACCGCGCCTACTGGATCTACGAGCGCCCGACGCCTAAAAAAATCTACTTTGACAAAAACCGCGTCGTCGTGATCGAGGATGCGCTCGAGCAAGCGATCATCTCAAAATTTGAAAAGGCGCCCAATCTAATCGACGTCGTTAGAAACGCGGTTAAGATCACCGACACACTCTACAAGGCCAAATACGACGGCGTAGAGTACCTAATCACCGTCAAAAACTACATCCCGACAAGGATCGACTACGAGGATAAACTCGGTAATAAAATCAAAATCACTCTGAGCAATACCAAGAAGGATTTTAAGATAAGCGATGATTTGCTGACGCCGGTGATACCGTCGTATTATGATGTCATAAACCAATAAATTTGTAGATTTGCGGCTTGTCTTTTTCCTTCGTACTTCGTTGGATTTAAATTTTACTCGGTCACTACCGACAAGGTAGCTCCCATCGCAAAATTTAAATCCGCCTCGTCTAAAGAAAAAATACTGTGCCTTATCGTCTTTTGTTCAAATTTGAAGTCAAATTTTGTAAAAATCTGTTTTTAAATTTTACCCACCGAGACCCGCATCTTGAAAATATAATTTTAAACCTGCGACGCTTTGCGTCAGCAAAGCTATGTCGCCACATTAAAAGCGTCGTAGGGGGAGGGGGATTAAAG
>CAUPYN010000087.1:0-7893 GCA_963515575.1 uncultured Campylobacter sp. | reverse complement strand
GGAAAAGATCATCAAAACGGCGTTTGCGAAGCTAAATTTGATAAGTTATTTTACCGCGGGCGTCGTCGAGGTGCGCGCATGGACGATCGTAAAAGGCTGGAAAGCGCCAAAAGCCGCCAGCGTCATCCACAACGACTTTGAGCGAGGATTTATTAGAGCCGAGGTCATCGGCTACGAGGACTACATCGCGTGCGGCGGCGAAAACCCGGCAAAAGAGGCGGGCAAAATGCGCCTAGAAGGCAAGGACTACGTCGTTCAAGACGGCGACGTGATGCATTTTAGATTTAACGTCTAAGGCGCAAAATCGGTCAAATTTGGCCTTTATAGCCGAGCGGTTTTTGGCTAAATTTGACCGCCTCTGTTTTATGCCGTGCGGCTAACGAGCCCAAACGTGAGCAAAATAAATTTGACTCCTTTTTATGTCGACACTGCGCCGCAAAATTTATTTTAGTCCTTAAGAGCGCGTTAAATTTAGCTCGGCGCGGTTCTTGCCGCTCAAATTTGACTCGCGCTAGATTTAAGGAAAAATTTGAAAACGATCATAGCCGTTTACCTAACCGCGCCAAATTTACTCCACACCCAAATAATTTTAAAGAATGCCAATGTCGCGCGATTTTAGTATATCGTCGCGCTATCAAGGCAGCACAAGACGCAACAACCTACCCGTCCGATACAAACAGGACTGTGGCATACAAAGAGGCGAAATAGGTCAAATTTGAAAAACAAAATAAGTAAAATTTAACAAAGGAGCGCGATGATAAAACTGGTCTTACTGCTATTTTTTGCGCTAAATTTAGCTCTCGCAAATTTAACGGACGAAAGTCAAACGGCCTATGATGCGGGCGATGAGCAAAAGGTGGCTCAAATTTGGCAAAAAGCGTGTGAAGCAGGCGAAGCGCACGGGTGTGCAAGGCTTGGGTTTTTATACCAAAGCGGCAAAGGCGTAGAACAAGATGATGCAAAGGCCGCCAAATTTTATGAAAAAGCCTGCGACGCGGGCGAGCTATCAGGCTGCGATAGCCTAGCTTCGCTCCATCAAAACAGCGGCGAACAGGCCAAAGCCGCCGCGATTTTTGAGCGAGCCTACGAAAAAGGATTTGGTTTAAGCTGCTATAATCTAGCTCAAATTTACGAAGCTGGCACCGGCGTCCCACCGGATGAAAGCAAAGCGTTAGGGCTCTACGTAAAGGCCTGCGAAGGCGGCCTTGGCGCTTCTTGCGCCAAGCTTAGCAGATGCTATCTCAGGGGCACAGCGTAAAAAAGGATGTCCCACGCGCACTCGAGCTTTTTGAAAAAGCCTGCCTACTTTGGCGACTAGATGCCCGCGAGAGCCTAGCGGACGCGTATTTTGAGGGCGTAGACGTGCCGCAAGATATCCCAAAAAACCTTTAACTTTTACGGGATCGCCTGCTACAACGGGCTAAAACCGGCCTGCGCGAATCTAGGCGCGATCTATGAAAAAGGCATAGGCGAAGTGGTAAAAGCGGACGCCAGCGAGGCTGCGAGCCTTTTTAGCGAGGCTTGCGAAGCCGGCGATGCGCGAGGGTGCCTAAATCTAGCGCGCCGTCTTGAGCGCAGCGACAAAAAACAAGCCGCCGCGCTACGCCAAAAGGCTCAAAAGCTGCACGAAAAAGAGTGCGAGGCGGGGCTAGCTAAAAAGTGCATGGAGTTTAAAAAATCAACTAATAAAGGAGAAAAACATGAGTTTTAAAAAAGTTTCGCTTGCCGCCGTTGCGGCCGTTTGTCTGTTTTTGGGCGGCTGCACCCAGCCTAGAACCACGCAGATAGAGCTACCAAAAAGCGCGCTAGATAGCGTAAATCTGCCAAACGAGGTAGCCATAGACGGCGAAAAATTCGTCTTAAAGCAAAAAAACGCAAGAACGGCTGAGTTTTATCTACCGAATGAAAAAGTGGGTTTTAAATGGAGCAAGCTAGTAAGCGTCACCGTCGATGAAAACGCCGACATCAACGAATACCAAAAGGCCTTTATAACCGCGCTAAAAAGCGGACAGTTCGGCAAAGCGGAGTATGATTTTAAATTTATAAACGATAAAGAGTATCAAGCTTACACAATCTACCATCCGATCGCGGGCAACCCGGATTTTGACAACTACGAGATCAATCTAATCCACGTCAAGAGCCTTAACTGCGGGCTTAGAGTCACGCACTACGCGCTAAAGTTTCTAAATATAGCCGATAGAAGCAAATTTCACACGTTAATCAAGCAAAAAATGCCGATATTTTTAGCGCAGATGCCGCAGGTCGAGTGCAAATAAATTTACTTTCGGGCGTTATTTTAGCCGCTGCTAAATTTAGCGTCCTCTTTATGGGCCGATATTTAAATTTGACCCAAAAAACGGCGGCAAATTTGATGTTTTGCTTGCGCGGCCGGTCAAATTTGACGAGCGTAACGGCTACAAATTTAACGCCGCTTAGTTTTAGGCGGTAAATTTTATGATTCATACCTGCTTAAAGACTAGATAAAACTACCCAAAGGAAAAAGATGGAAAACGACGGCCTTGCTGTACATTTCGGAGAAAATTTGGCGCAAATTTTATCGCACAAGATAAAGGCGGTTTATCACAAATTTGACGCGCGGCGCTACTGCGGGCAAATTGCTGAAAGCACGCCAAATTTCGGCTATTCGCAAAGGATTTTGGCGCACGCAAACGCGCTAAATGAACTTTTGCCGCCGGATTTTAGGCACGCGGCGGAGATTTTGGTCGCGATTTTAGGCGAAGAAAACCCGAACGAAACGGGCATGTTTAAGCATTTTTACTGGACTTTGCCGCTAGCAAAATATGTCGAAATTTACGGCCTAGACGACTTTGAAGTCTCGATGAACGCGATTGGGGAAATCACAAAGCGCGGCACTGGCGAGTATGCGGTGCGCGCCTTTATCACAAAATACTCGCAAGACTCGCTCAAAACCATGACGCAGTGGGCGCGCTCGTCAAATTTCCACCTACGCAGGCTAGCGTCTGAAGGCCTACGACCAAAGCTACCGTGGGCTAGCAAGCTGGAGCTTTTTATCAGCGACCCGAGCCCGGTTTTTGCGGTGCTGGAGATACTCAAAGAGGACGAGGTGCGCTTCGTGCAGCGCTCGGTCGCAAACAACGTCGCAGACTATCTAAAGGTAAATTTTGCCGCCGCAAAAGAGCTGCTCATGCGCTGGCAAAGCTCGCAAAACAAAAACACGCAACAAATCATCCGTCACGCGACGAGGAAGATAAAAATTTAGCTTTCGCACAGATACGCAAGTCGGCGGTTAAATTTGAGATGCAAATTTATAAACTTATGACGAATTTTATAAACAAAAAAGCAGTTCAACCCGCCGCATAGAAAGTTGTGGCGAGCTTGATGATCGCCGTAGCAAAACAAAAGATCAAATTTACAGCCGCAGCTCGAAATCAAATTTAACTCCAAACCCGCAACGATACGCAAATTTTAACAAGCCGCCATGCTCAAATTTAAAGCAAAATACCCAAGCAAATCCAAAAATCAAAGCGTCAAATTTGAGCCCTCGCGTCCAAGACGCAAGCAATCGCGCGATTTAAAAGTCAAATTTGCCAAAAAACCGCGCAATATAATATTTACAACGCACAAGCGTAACAAGCGGCCGAGTAAAAAATCTAGCCCGCAAAGATCCTAAACGCCGCCCAGACGCAAAGAGCGCCGACAAAAACGCCGACGGCAAAAGCTGAAGCGACGTAGAGTTTTTGCTTTTTTCCGATCTGCTCGAATTTCTTTTCGTGATGCTTTTTCACGCCCTCAAAGGTCAAATTTAAGATCTTTTCGTTCGTTTGATTTAGCGCATCGGCAAAGCTCTTTATCTGCTCGTCGTTGATGTGTCGCATGGTCTTGCGCGTCGCGCTCGCCAGGCGCTCGTAGTCCTCGCTGTTTTCCCAGAGCTCGACCACTGTGTTGTTTTCGATGCGCTCTTTTAGTTCTAGCGTTTCTTTTAGCTCGTTTTGTTCGACTAGTTGCGTTCCCATTGCGCCTCCTTAGTTGATAGTTCCTATTTTATCGCCGTATTTTAGCTTTTGCTCGGCTGTGAGATCAAATTTGATCGCGCCCTGCTCGCTAAGTATGAGGATCGTAGAGCCCAACTCAAACATCCCCAGCTGCTCGCCCTTTTTCGCGCTTAAATTTTCGTATTCATAAAGCGCGACGTTGCCGGCGCAGGCGTTAGTCTGTATGCGCGCGTCGAAGTCAAATTTCATTTTACCCACGTTTAGCGCGCCGACGAAGACCAGCCACATCTTTTTGCCGCTTGCAAGCTCGCATTTTAGCACCACGCGCTCGTTTTTGGCGTATAGATTCGGCACCTTTAGCAGCGCGCTAACGGCCACGCTATATAGCTCGCCAGGCACATAAAGCGCGGATAAAATCCTCATATCGCAAGGCGCGTGATAGCGGTGGTAGTCGCGCGGGCTCAGGTAGATATTTACGTACTCTAGCTCGGCGTCTCGCTCACTGCGCTCCATGCTGTCGCCCAGAAGCTCCGCGATACCGTACTCGTGCCCCTTGACGCTGATCGCCTTTAGCTCCTTGCTCACTCCGAGCTCCAGACACGTGCCGTCGCTAGGACTGATGAAAGCCTGCGGCGAAACGTCGAAATCTCGCGGACGCTGAAGCTCGCGAGTAAAAAGTGCCGTGAGGCTCTCGTACTCCTTTGGCTCTTTAAACTCGCTCATGTCGATTTTAAAGCCGCTTACGTATTTTTCATTGATAAATGTTTGCAAAAATCTCGGAAATCTAACCGCCGCAACAAACCCAAATATCCTAGAAATAAGTCCCCTCATACCTCTCCTTTTAGTCTTAATAACGAAATCTCGCTAGGCGCCATCACGCGCACCGGTGGCCCCCAAAATCCAGCACCTCGGCTAACGTAAATTTGCGTTTTTTTGTTCGCGCTGTATAGCCCGGCGACGTATTTTTGATCGAGCCTTACTAGCAGCGAAAACGGGAAAATCTGTCCGCCGTGCGTGTGTCCGCTCACCACTAGATCCACGGGCGCGCTTTCGTCCATGTATTTTAAAAATGTAGGCTGATGAGCGAGCAAAACGGTAGGCAAATTTACGTCGCGACCGTCCAGAGCCGCGACCAGATCTGGCCCGTACGCTTTAAACCTTAAACCGATAATATCATAAACGCCGGCTAAATTTACCCCGCCCACTCGCGCGTTTTCGTTGCCTAAAATTTTAAAATTAGTAGTCTCGCGGATCGCTTTTATCGTGCCGTCGATGCCGTTATAGTACTCGTGGTTGCCGGGAACGTAAAAGGTGCCGTATTTGCTTTTTAGCTCGTTAAACGGCGCGATAAACTCGGCCAAACGGTGCGGCGGTAAATCCGCGATGTCGCCTACGATCGCGACCGCGTCGGCATCAAGCTCGTTTACGCGCCCGGTTACCGCCCGTGCAAAGTCCGCTCCTAAAAAATCGCCCAGATGAATATCCGTTAAAACCGCGATCTTTAGCTCGCCATTTAGCCCCTTTAGCTCGATATCTTGAGCTTTTACTTCGGGCAATTTTACGGCGTTAAAGATACCTTTAAAAAAGTAGCTAAACGCCAAAATAAGTATCGTAACGTCAAGGTAAAGACGCAAAAATTTACGCCTACTCTCGCTAAACGCGCGCTTGGTTACGGGACGGGCGGCAAAGGCCACGGCGTTCGTAAAAAGCACGAACGAAAAGATAATAAACGTCAGCGCCAGCATCAGCGAACAGGCGATGCGAAAGCTCGGACCCAAAAAGTTAAACCGTAGCGAAAAAGCCAGCGCGACGCCGCCCATGGCAAGCGTCAGGAAAAACAGCCCGAGCGCCCTTTTATGCGCGGCAAGCGGCCTGAGCGCGGCATCTGCGAAAAGCCCGCGATAAGAAACGTAATTCATAAAAATAATGATTAAAGACGATAGAACATAAAACATTTCGTAAATTTAGCCAAAATTATTAAATATCTAACCACTACGCGCGGCAAATTTGAGGAAAATTAAGCGCAGCGGCGGGCGATTTTAGATTTTAAAGGCGGATATTTCGGGCGCAGCAAAATGCGTAGCCGAATATTTGTTTAAGTTAAGCGGCGCGTATAAGCGACAAATTCGCTCTATGATTTAAGCAATGATGAGCGCGTTACCGGCGGCGGTTTTACGCGGTGAAGGCGACGCGCACGAACGGCGATTTATTCCGTTAGATTTAACTTTTCGTTGCTTTGGTTTTGACTGCGCTTGCTCTTTATTTTTGCAAATTTAAGCATTTCGGCGATAAATTTACGGCTTTGCGGGATGTGTTTTGAGATAAAATTTATGCGACTTAACTTTATAAAATTTGTGCCAAGACGAATGTCGAATTTTACCGTCCAAGGCGAATTTAGTTTATAAATTTGACGCGAAAGGAGCTAAATTCGGCTACTCCTGAATTAATTTTATTAATGTCCTACCATCCGATTTTAAAGCGTTTGCATTAATTTTTTCAGAACCGAACTGTAAAATATATCTATTGCCCGAAACCTCGTATAAAGCCATCAAAAAACCATCCAAATCATCGCTTTTATTAGACCATGAACAGTCTTGCAAAAATTTACTTTTATTTTCATAAAAGTTAATGGAGTATGAAAGAGGAAAACTACTTCTTAAAAACCATATATCATTCAAAATTATTTTTCTACCGTTATAAGTGATCAAGTGCTTATTTGTCACGTAAAATCCCTCGTGGATAAAATTCATAACCTCGTAATATATCGATACCAACAAAGCGATAACAAAAATCACCCAGCCTATTTTCATAAGCGTTCCGCTCTCTAAAAATAAAGCGCATGAAGTCCACATAAATAAGACGAAAACGATGATCTTCAACACGCAAAAAAATCTAATAGAGCATAAATATTTATATAACACGACCTCGCCCTCGTCGAGCTTGACGTTTTCAGGCAGATCCACCAGCTCGTCATCCGGCGCCTTGTGCGTAAAATTCGGCTCACTCATCGCCCGCATCCTGCGTTCGCACGATGAGGCTCTTTGGCAGACTAAATTTCTCGATCACTTCGCACTCTTTGGCCCTCATCTCGCCAGCGTCGTTTTCGTGATCGTAACCCAGTACGTGAAGTAGTCCGTGCGTGAAAAGTAGCGCCGTCTCATCATCCTCGCTGTGCCCTAGCTCGGCGGCTTTGGCGGCGACTAGGTCGGTGTTTATCACGATACAGCCAAGCGGCGCGTGTAGCTGCATCTCAAGCGGGAAGCTCAGCACGTCCGTAGTCTCGTAGATGCCGCGCTGGCGGACGTTTATCTCCTTCATCTCCTCGGCGTCAACAAAGCTAAGCTCCACCTCGCCCGCAGTCAAATAGTCGCAAATTTGATCCAAAATCCTCGGATAATCGTCCTCGCAAAGTATCATTTTTGGCTTTCCTTTAGTAAAATTTGAGTATGATTTTAGCGAAAATTTCGGTCGAATTTAATAAAGCCGAATTTGCAACAAACGACATCGGCGTCAAATTTGACTCGCTTTGTATAAAATTTTAAAAACTCTAACGCTCAAATTTTTAAAATTTCACTCTCTCAAAGCGGTTACCTACGAAATTTCGGCTTCGCTAATGCTTAGCACGAAATTTGGAGGCAAAAGCTTTTCGGTCGTAAAATTTTAAAAATTTTTTAGAGACAAAATTTAACATTTTCAAGGTGCGGGTCTCGATGGGTAAAATTTGAAGCCGAAATTCGTAAATTTGACTTCAAGCTTGAATAGGAAAAGCAAGGCGAAGTATTTTGAGATGATTTTTGGGGTTTTGAAGTTAAAATTTGACGAAGATAAGGCATGTAGCCTATCGAGTCAAATTTTAACGAAATCTGCAAAAAGCACTCGCGAGACACACCGCAAATCTCAAAACACACACACGCACAAT